>DAHXOX010000029.1 GCA_027364655.1 Paludibacter sp.
GAATGGCCAATACTTTGAGCGATTGGCATTACTCGAAGAAGCCAAAGCATTACCTTGGGCTGATATTTATGACTACTTTTGTTATAAAAATAACGTAGCGATTGGCATTGATTTTATTTCGGAAATAGAAGATTATGAAAAGCGAATAACAAGCAAACGTAATTAATATGCTTATTCGCTTTAAATCAACCCTTTCTCATTCTTTATTCTATAGACTGAGAAAGCAACACAATCAATCATGAACACAATTTTCGGATTAATTATTATTGCTATCGGGAGCATGGGACAGTCCAGCTCCTACGTCCCCATTAACAAGGTTAAAAATTGGTCGTGGGAAAGTTTTTGGCTTGTTCAGGGTATCTTCGCATGGTTATTATTCCCCTATCTTGGCGCTTTATTAGCTGTTCCCGATGGATCAAGCCTTGGTGCCATTCTTTCAAATGGGAATGGAGCTGCCCTGAAAGCCATGCTATTTGGTGTCTTGTGGGGAGTTGGAGGGTTAACTTTCGGCTTGAGTATGCGCTATCTTGGCGTTGCGCTTGGTCAATCCATTGCGCTTGGCACTTGTTCTGCGTTTGGCACCTTGATACCTGCTATCATGGTGGGTACTAATCTCTTCTCAGGTGCCGGATTAATTTTATTACTTGGAGTGAGCATCGCCATTGCAGGCATCGCCATCATCGGATTTGCAGGAAGTTTGCGCGCCAAAAACATGACCGAAGAACAAAAGAAAGCAGCCATTAAAGATTTTGCTTTAGGAAAAGGGCTGTTGGTTGCCCTGTTGGCCGGAGTAATGAGCGCTTGTTTCAGTCTTGGTCTCCAAGCAGCCGAACCTATTAAAACCGCTGCACTTGCAGCCGGGACAAAAGCTTTATACGCCGGACTTCCCGCTGTGTTGATGGTAACAATAGGAGGTTTTCTAACCAATGCTGCTTATTGCCTATTTCAAAATGTAAAGCATAAAACGCTGAAAGAATACATTTCTATTCCCAGGTCGATATTAGTAAACAACCTCTTGTTTTGTGCGTTAGCCGGAATTCTTTGGTATTCGCAATTCTTCGGATTAGCATTAGGCAAAAGTTTCTTCCAAGAAGGAAGTATTATGATGGCTTTCTCGTGGAGCATTTTAATGTCGCTCAACATCCTTTTTAGCAATTTCTGGGGAATCATATTGAAAGAATGGATTGGCTCAAAGAGAACAACCATTGTCTTATTAGTAATTGGGCTGGTGATACTAATTTTCTCCTGCATTTTTCCCTCTTTAATGCATCAATAATTGATCCTGTCAACAATTCTCAAATACTCATATCGAATTAACATTATGAATCAGCATTCGTTTTTAGCAGTTGACTTAGGCGCAACCAGTGGAAGAGTTATATGCGGTAGTCTCACAAATAAGAAGCTCTTATTAGAAGAAATTCATACGTTCCCAAATATTTTAGTGAATATACATGGCAAATTCTATTGGAATATTTTTCAGTTGTTTACGCATATCAGAGAAGGATTGACACTTGCAGCACGCAAAGGCATTCAACCTGTCTCTATCGGCATCGATACATGGGGAGTCGATTTTGCTTTTGTAGGTGAAGATGGATCTTTGATGGGACTCCCTTTTGCTTATCGAAATTACACGCAAAAAGAAAACACGGCATCTTTTGCAAAGCTATTGCCTCTTGATGAGTTGTATGCAAAAACAGGAATTCAAACCATGGATTTCAATACGATTTTTCAATTATATGCTTTGCAGTTAAGACACTCCTCTCAGCTAAATGCATCGAAACAATTGCTGTTTATGCCGGACGCTATTTCCTACTTACTCACCGACAAACAGATTATGGAATATACGATTGCCTCCACTTCCCAATTGCTTGATCCGGTGAAAAAAGATATAAACACTGAATTGCTTAAACTTATCGGAATAAAGCGTTCACAGTTTCCGAATAAGATGGTTTTTTCGGGTCATGTTGTTGGTAAACTCACAAAAGAGATTGCAGTCACAACCGGATTGAATGAAGTGCCTGTAATAGCTGTCGGAGGCCATGATACTGCTTCTGCCGTTGTTGCAGTACCGGCAGCCAACCCTTATTTTGCCTATTTAAGTTCCGGAACATGGTCGCTTATGGGTATTGAGTTGTTGGAGCCAATCATCAACAATCGTTCGCAACAAGCTAATTTTACAAACGAAGGAGGCGTTGACGGAACCATTCGTTTCTTGAAGAATATCACCGGAATGTGGATATTAGAACAATGTCGCAAAGAGTGGGACGTGAATCATACTTACTCATACTCGGAATTAATTTCCATGTGCCAGGAGGCAACGCCATTTCGTTTCCTTTTCGATCCTGACGACACGGCATTCAGCAATCCGGCAAGTATGACTCAAGCTATTATGGCTTATTGTCAAGCCTCCGGACAAGGTCAACCATCCACAGTTGGAGAATTTGTACGATCTATTTTCGAAAGTCTTGCACTGAAGTACAAATATATTTTCAACTTGTTGCAGTCGTTTGCTTCATTCCCAATCGAAAAGTTACATATTATCGGCGGGGGATCACGAAACTCATTTTTGAATCAACTTACGGCAAATGCTCTGAGTATTGAAGTAGAAGCAGGCCCGGCAGAAGCAACAGCGATTGGCAATATTATGATTCAAGCCAAAACGGCGGGATATTTCAAATCCTTACAGGAAATCAGAACGTTTATTCGCGCTTCAACAGCAATTGAAACATTCTTGCCTCAGGATGAAGACAAATGGCAACTCGCATACAAGCAATTCGTTGAACGTTGTAAACTCTCGGAAGAATGCTAATAGGTAGTTATGTGTAGGTGTTAGTTAAAATCCCGTTCAGTTTAATGGTATGAACT
>DAHXOX010000039.1 GCA_027364655.1 Paludibacter sp.
GCGCCATAATAGTATGTGTATAGCTGATAAGCAACTAAGACTCCATACGTGAACCATGCCACCCATACTTCATGTTTATTGCCGGAATACTTTTCTAAAATGGTGCTTAAATAAAAAGGGCTTGCTACAATGAAAAGTAAAAGGAAAGCACCGGCTAAGATGGCGTAATATCGCCTCATGGCATTGATTACGCTGCGTAGAAGACCATAATCAATTGATGTATTATTTTGATCAACAGCAATGTAACCTTTGGCTTTCAGCTCTTTGACACCACTAAAGATATAGGTAATATTGCGCGAAAAGGCATTGGAAAAACCAAAATCAAGTAGAGCGGCTATGGAGCCGATGGTGAGAAATATATTCCAGAGTCCAACTTCTTGACTCGGCAAAAGACGCAATACCAAAGGCAATACTATTAGCCCTGATGCAATTCGCATAAAGGTAGCCGCAAAATTCCATGCCACATCTTTTCTTCCGATTTGCATTGTTCTTCTGTTTCAGTGAATTATATTTCTTTGAGTGTTCGAGCTATTTGTTCGGCGGCTGTGCCATTGCCATAAAGATTCAGTGAAAAGTCAGACTGTTTGCGTTGCATTTCATGGTAGGCGGCAAATAGAAGCGTCTCATCGCTGCCAACTAATGTATTGAACCCATTTTCGATTAACTCGACCCATTCAGTTTGTTCACGCAAAGTAATACAATGTTTACGAAAGAAAAAAGCCTCTTTTTGAACGCCTCCGCTATCCGTAATGACTAATTGGCAATGTTGTAAAAGCCTTATCATGTCGAAATAGCCAACTGGTTCAATGATGGTAAAGGTTGGTTTGATATGATTTTGTGCCAAAATGTGTTTGGTACGTGGATGCATCGGAAGAACTACCTGTATTTCGTGGTTAATGTCGTTCAATCCTTTGATCAAGTTTTGCAGCTTGTCGATATCGTCTGTGTTTTCTTGCCGGTGAATGGTGGCCAGCACAAAACGATCAAGCGCAAGTTGTTCAATAATTGTCGATTTCACAGCAGCTTTTTGAGCATAATAAAGCGCGGCATCCTGCATCACATCGCCATTTTTGATGATCATTGTCTGAAAATGATCATAACCTTCGCGTTGAAGATTGTGCACGGCAGCATCTGTCGGGCAGAAAAGAATATCAGCGATGCGATCGGTCAAAATACGGTTGATTTCTTCGGGCATTGCCATGTTGAAAGAGCGCAACCCAGCTTCCACATGAATGACCGGAATATGCAATTTTTTTGCAGCCAAAGCTCCTGCTAACGTAGAGTTTGTGTCGCCAAACACCATCACGGCTTCGGGTTGTTCTTTTATCAAAATAGATTCAATGCCTTCCATCATGCGACCGGTCATGGCCCCGTGATTCAGTCCGTGAATATTTAAATGATAAGTTGGCTGTGGAATCTCCATTTCCTCAAAAAACACTTCCGACATGTTGGCATCAAAATGTTGACCGGTATGTACCAGAATTTCTTCGATGCCCTGTTCTTTCAGTTTGCGACTGACAGCGGCAGCTTTTACAAACTGGGGACGCGCTCCTACAATGGTGAGAATGCGGTTCATGCGTGTTGCGATTGAGTGGCATGTAGTTCGTTAAGCACTTGAACTAATGCTACAGAAAGTGATTTTCGTGAAAAACGATGGATATCAGCGACTTCAGGTTGTAACGTGTGATTTTGAAAGCGTTCGAAGTAGTTTAAAAGTGTTGCCTTTAAACGTTCTTCATCATCAAAATCAATGGTGGTGCCTGCTTGGGTTTGACGCAGAATGGAGGCTACGTCGCCATCGCTTGGGCCAATGGCTAAAATCATTTTTTCTGCAGCTAAATATTCAAATAGCTTGCCGGTAATGATTCCTTTGGCGTTAGGAGAACGATTGATTAGTAAAAGTAAAACTTGTGCTTCGCTTTGCAGTCGAATAGCTTCATCGTGTGAAACGTGATCGACAAGCGTCACATAAGGAAGCAATCCAAACTGAGTGATCGATTCTTTGACCGAAGTATCTGTTTTGCCTACTAATTTCAGATGAAACAGTTGGCGAAAAGCCATATTTTCTGTTATCAAGTCACTTAAAACTTTCCACAAAAGAAGTGGATTTCTTGCTTGACTGATTAGCCCGATATGTGAAATTGTAAATTGCTCAGAAGTTGTCATAATATTTGGCAAACAATCATCGCTGTCGAATCCATTATAGATTAAATCAATTCGCTTGGGCAAAAGCAGTTCATATTCTCGTTTCATCTGATCAGATACCACAATGACAGCATCCGCCTGTCGCACGACTTGTTGTTCTTTATGTTGATGTATTTTGTCTGCTAACCAGGTTAAATGGAGATCTTTGTAGAAATCAATGTTTGTCCACGGATCACGGAAATCTGCTATCCATGGGATGTTGGTTTGTTTATGCAATCCTAAGCCGATCATGTGCATGGAGTGGGGCGGACCTGTGGTTACGATGGCATCGACCGGATGATCTTTCAGGTATTCTGTTAGAAACTTCACGGAGGGTTTTATCCAAAAGCAACGCGGATCGGGAATTAATAAATTACCACGCAACGTCATGGCGATTTTTTGTAATCTGCTATTTCCTTTTTTCTCCGACATCAACGCCACGTTTGCTTTCTCCGCCTTTTTACCCGTCAGTCGGTTGAATAGTTGATATGGCTCCCAAATCTTGGTGCGTAAAACAGTGGTTGTTGCGGCAACATCTTTCAACAAGGTTTCATCTTTAAGCGCAAAATCAGGATTTTCAGGTGTATAGATAATCGGCTCCCAGCCAAATTGAGGCAAGTATTTCGCAAATTTCAGCCATCGTTGAACACCGGAACCTCCTGATGGTGGCCAATAATAGGTAATAATGAGAACTTTCGGCATGAAACGGATTAACGGATTAACGGATTGATTGAATAACTGAGTAATTGAATAACTGAGTAACTGAGCTTATTTTCCAAGTATCTTATTGTATTCAGCGTTGTTGTCGATTACATCCATGGCTTTGTCTAACGTTTTGTCATGTTGCAAGGAATAGCGAACCACGCCTTTCTGATAGTAATAACGTTTCACAATCTCTGCATTGATAAGGTTTTCTATATCTTTTTTGAAAAGATTCATGTCTTTATCAATGTTTGGTGTCAGCAAGTTTTGAAGCGATTTAAAATCGGTAGCAGCCAAATCTCCGTACCCTTCTATTTTGGCAGTAGCCATTAATTTTTTGAGTAAGGTTTCGCTTTGTAATGTGTAGTGAAAATGTTGGGCTTTGGCATATTGTTTGAAGGCCTCATAATCAGAGTCTGTTATGCAGAATTGTTCCGGTTCGGCTATGGTTTTGTGTTTCAGAGCATACTCTGTGGCAAAGTTGAATATAATATTCTGGTTGTAGAGATAATAAGTGATGTTCAGTTGTGCGCTGTCTTTTACATACACATCGGGTCGAATGCCTCCGCCATCACGAACTAAACGTCCGTCTGCAGTTTTGAAAACATGTGTCAAACTGTCGGGAACTCGTACCGGACTTCCGTCGGCATTGCGTTCGGCATAGTTGATGGCTTGAATGCATCGACCACTTGGGATGTAATATTTAGCCGTTGTCACCTTT
>DAHXOX010000041.1 GCA_027364655.1 Paludibacter sp.
GTATATAAATAAAGCCTTGTTATTGCCCAATCCATTCTTTCGATATGAGAGGATGTAAATTTCTTTTGCTTTCAATTTCTTAAAACGATATTAAAACACAGTTTAATAGGGGATTACCCCGTAATAATTTTCATATGAAAAGGTTGTAGTCAACGCAAAAAAGAAAAGCACGGCAACCCGTACGCTGTTTTGCAAAAAATGCGGAAAAGTAAAAGTTGGTTTCATGGTGATGGGAATTAAAAAGAAGCAGAGTCGTATTGCTAACGACTCCGCCATCTTGCTTGAATTATTTGGTTACAATTTCTATATTGCTGCTTGGCAATTCATTGGAGGATGCCGTTAAATGAATAATACCCGGTTTGTGTGTTGATTGGATAACAACCAAGCATTTTCCAAAGAAAGCATTGCGATAATTGGCTTTGAACGGGTTATGGTCGATCTCGCTTCCATTGTCTACACCCACAATTTTGCCCGGCCCCGTGATGGAGAAATTGACTAAATTGCCGGCTGTTGGCACCATTGTCCCATCTTTATCAACAATTTGTACCGTGACAAAAGAGAGGTCGCTGTTATCGGCATTTATTTTACTGCGATCAGCCGAAAGCACCATGCGTGCAGCTGGTCCTGCAGTCTTTTCTTCGGTGACCATCACTTGTTTGCCGTTTTTATACGAAACAGCTCGTAAGGTTCCAGGCTCAAAAGGAACTCGCCACATCACGTGCAATTGGTCGCCTACTTTGTGTTGTTTACCCAGGGATTTGCCATTGAGGAAAAGTTCCACTTCGTCGGCATGGTTGTAATATGCCCAAATATCGACCAATTGACCTGGTTTCCAGTTCCAATGAGGGAAAATATGGAGTACCGTCTTGTTCGTCCATTCGCTTTGATACATGTAATATACATCTTTCGGGAAGCCTGCCAAATCGATGATGCCGAAATAGGAGCTGCGCGATGGCCACGTGTAAGGAGTCGGTTCGCCAATGTAATCAAATCCTGTCCAGATAAACATTCCCGAAATATAAGGATGTGCTTTCACCACTTTCCATGTCTCTTCATGTGTCGATCCCCAGGATGTTGAACAGTTATCGTAGGCGGAGCAGAAAAAATTGCCCCATTTGTCTGTAATTTTTTTATTGGGTAAACGAAAAATAGAATCGGAAGGCATTTGGTACCAACCGCGTGTTTCTAATGCGGATGTTGATTCAGTAATAATCAGTTTGTCATTCGGGAAAAGTTTTGGGAATGAGAGCCAGTCTTTGATATCGTAATTAAAACCTATCAAGTCTGTTGCGCCACAATTGATAAGTGGATTAGTAGCAGGATCAGGATTATGGTTATTAGTAGCAGTGACGATGGGTCGCGTGGTATCCAAACTGCGGACGATGGAGCATAAATCCTTCATAATAATTGCCCCTCGAGAGGTTGAATCATTTTTATCCCATTGTTCGGGAATTTCGTTTCCTACGCTCCATATTATCACACTGGGATGATTCCGGTCGCGACGTACCTGATCGCTTAAATCCCTTTTGTGCCATTTGTCGAAATATTGCGAATAGTCGTACTTCGTCTTAGGTATTTCCCACATATCGAAAGCTTCGTCCATAATGATAAAGCCCATGCGGTCGGCCAGATCAAGTAGTTCGGGAGCAGGTGGATTGTGTGAGGTGCGAATAGCGTTACAGCCCATATTTTTAAAGATTTCCAATTGACGCTCGATGGCGCGTTTGTTGACCGCGCTACCTAAGCAGCCTAAATCGTGATGATCGCAAACTCCGAGAATTTTCATCGGTTTTCCGTTAAGCGAAAATCCTTTGTCTTTGTCGAAATTGAAGTAGCGAATACCAACGTTTGTGCTCAATTGATCTTCCAACTGGTTGCCAACGTAAAGTTGCGACACCAACGTGTATAGGTATGGATCGGTTGTCGACCAAAGATGTGGGCCAACCACTTCCATTGTTGTTGACGACATGGTGTCTTTCACGATGATA
>DAHXOX010000043.1 GCA_027364655.1 Paludibacter sp.
TTCGAGTGAGGCGGGCGGAGTCTTGATTTTTTTTGTTTCCTTTTTTTTATCAAGTGGAACATCCCGACGTGGCGGGGAAAAAAAGGGAATCAGGGTTAGGGGCGGAAGCCCCTTGTTATGAACTTGCGAAAGTTGAGTAAATGATGAATAAGCCGAAAGCGATGTTTAGGTGACTATACAACAAAGTCCTTCAGTATTGATTACTGAAGGACTTTGCTTTGAATGTGCCAATTTATTGTTAAAGGCTTTATCAATCTTGACGGCTTTTGCTTTCTTTCTTAGCTTTCTTTTCCGCCCTTTTCTCTTTGAGGCTCTTTTCAGCAGTCTTCTTTTCTGCTTTTTGTACTGATTTTTCTTTTGACATGTTAGTTTGTTTTTAATGTTATTGGCTCTATCTGTCTGTCTTTGTTTCTATCGATTATGCGAGTTGTATAATGAAATATGAAACTAAGATAATCTACGATTTGACAGCAAATTCCTATTTTTTCTGCTTCAAAGATACTTCATTTTTTGTCGGAATAATCCTTTGTCAGAACATTTCTTTTGATGTGATCCGTAGATTACGAAGGAAGCAACGAAGCAGTTGACAAAGAAATCTGTGATTTTCAAGATTGTGTTGGTATATTGTTGTTTCCTCTTAAATTTATATACTGACTATTGGATGTTCGTTTGTTGTTTTCGGATGTCAGGTAAATCCAACAATGAAACGCATCTTCTTCCCATTCTTTGGGCGGTGCCACTTCACATTGACCATCACCACGCGTGGCTATTGCTTTTTCTAAAACGGTGAGTCGCTTTATGGGATTGGCTAATACGATGTTTACCGTATCCAATGGAGATATGCCGATGAACTCGTAGGTGCTCCATGTGAATTTTACAGATGCATGTTCAGAGAGTTGCACGTTTATCTCATTAATCGGGTGTACGGAACCTGTGGCAAGCGTTAACTGCGTGTAGTCGAATGAGAAATTGGGGAACGTGCCGACAATGGCATTGTGCATGGCAGACGAAATAACCTTGTTGACACCTCCTGTGGAGTTAAAGGTGATTTTGAACAATTCGCGCATATAGCTGATTTCCTTGTTGATAAGTCCAAACTTAAGTCGCTGTGCCTGCTGCTTTTCGGTATTAGGATTGGAAGCCGGTCTGTACACTTTGATAATGTTGGTTCCATCCTTTAGTACCTTATCTTTCAATTTGACGTAATTTTTGGCATAATATTCAATAGCAATAGGCTGGAACAAGGACTAACTCCTTGATTTTTTGAGCTATTATTATTGTTTCTTCCCCCATTTTTGTAATGTAATATTTGTAT
>DAHXOX010000047.1 GCA_027364655.1 Paludibacter sp.
TGTAAAATGCTGCATCACACAAATAAATTACACCGACTCTTGGTAACTTGAGAACAAATATATACCTTTGCATCTCAATTTTCGACGGGGTTTTTAAGCAGCGCTGGGGCAACGAAGCAACATCTCACCTCACGGATGGAATAAAAAAAATGTAAGCTATGTACGCAATTGTAGAGATTTTAGGGCAACAATTTAAAGTGACAGCAGGTCAAAAGTTGTATGTCCATCGCATGGAAGAAGTACAAATTGGAGCAGAACTCGAATTTGACAAAGTATTATTAATTGAAAACGAAGGCAACATTTCAGTGGGAGTTCCTGTTGTGGCAGGAGCAAAAGTAGTTGTCGAAGTCAAAGCTCATGTAAAAGGGGACAAAGTACTTGTTTTCAAAAAAATACGAAAAGATGACTACCAAAAAATGAATGGTCACCGTCAATATTTCACCGAGTTGTTCATCAAAGAAATCGTTGCATAAACATTAAAACGTAAACAATCATGGCACATAAAAAAGGGGTCGGTAGTTCAAAAAACGGCCGTGAATCAGAAAGTAAACGACTGGGCATCAAAATTTTTGGCGGTCAATATGCTAAAGCTGGCAACATTCTTGTTCGCCAACGTGGCACTGTGCACAACCCAGGCGAAAACGTAGGTATTGGAAAAGATCACACCCTCTTTGCATTAGTGAATGGCAAAGTAGTTTTCCGCAAGAAAAAAGACGACAAATCTTTTGTTTCCATCGAACAAGTGGTTGCGGAATAAATCTCTCTTCAAAGCATAAAAGGTCTCAATGTTTCTCTTAACCCAAAGAGTAATATTGAGATTTTTTTTGTACATTTCTATCTTATTCGTTTCAAAAATGACAAAGAAGAAGCAGGCAACTCGCCCACGACAACGAAATAGTTGTAACTTTGCAAAAAATACCTTCACATCATGCTGACGCTAAAAGTTATCACCGAAAATAAAGAAGAAGTCATTCGCCGTTTGGCAAAAAAACGTTTCAACGGCGCTGAAATCATTGAACAAGTAGTTGAGTTAGATGCAAAACGCCGCGCTTTGCAAACAACGCTCGATGCCAATTCGGCTGAAATGAACAATTTGTCGAAAGTTATTGGTGATCTGTTCAAACAAGGTAAACAAGCTGCAGCCGCCGATGCCAAAACAAAAACCGCAGAGCTGAAAGAGACAATTAAAACACTCAGTGTCGAACTTGATTCAACGGAAAAGAAACTGAACGAATTGTTAGTCACCATTCCCAACCTTCCACACGAATCGGTTCCAGAAGGCAAAGGTGCTGAAGACAACTTGGTGGAACGCACCGGCGGTATGATGCCCAATTTACCCGAAGACGCCATGCCACATTGGGATTTGGCAAAGAAATATGATCTCATCGACTTTGAAATGGGCGTAAAGATTACCGGAGCTGGATTCCCCGTTTACAAAGGGAAAGGCGCTCGTCTGCAACGCGCTTTGATTAATTTCTTTTTGGATAATGCCCGCGAAGCCGGTTATTTGGAAGTGCAACCTCCTTACGTAGTCAATGCAGCTTCCGGTTATGGCACAGGCCAGTTACCCGACAAAGAAGACCAAATGTACCATTGCCAGATAGATGATTTTTACCTTATTCCTACAGCCGAAGTGCCGGTGACCAACATGTATCGCGACGTTATTTTGCAAGAAAGTGAGTTACCCGTTAAGAACACAGCTTACTCCGCATGTTTCCGTCGTGAAGCCGGTTCTTATGGCAAAGATGTACGTGGATTGAACCGTTTGCATCAATTCGACAAAGTGGAAATTGTGCGTATCGACACACCTGAACACTCATACGAATCGCTAACTGAAATGGTCAATTACGTTCAAACGCTGGTGGACAAATTGGAGCTTCCGTGGCGCATTCTTCGGTTATGTGGCGGCGATATGAGTTTCACCTCAGCGATCACTTTCGATTTTGAAGTATTTGCTGCAGCGCAAAAACGTTGGTTAGAAGTTAGTTCTGTCTCAAACTTTGAAAGTTATCAAGCCAATCGCCTGAAATGCCGTTTCAAAAGCGAAGACAAAAAGACACAATTATGCCACACTCTCAACGGAAGCGCTTTGGCATTACCCCGTATTGTAGCCGCTTTGCTCGAAAACAACCAAACTCCCGACGGTATCCTCATTCCGAAAGCCTTGGTGCCTTATACCGGCTTTGAAAGCATTTGAACAATACCCATTGTAAACAACCTGATTTTTTATAGCAAGGCCTTCGCAAAAAACGAAGGCCTTGCAGTTTTTTCACCATCAAAAGAATCTTCTTTCTGCATCATTTTAGCAAAAATAGTTGTTACATTTGTTCCCATGAACATGCAACATCAGGACATAAAGACGCAATCCTTTTCGGAAACCTCATTCCAGACATGGGGATTTTCTCTCCAACGCATGGAGGATCACTACCGAAATACGAACGGAAAGACAGATAGCCCACATCGACATGACTACTATATCATTTTATTTTATCCAACCCTGACAAATTCATGGCTTTCTCAATTTTCACCTCGATGACAGGCGCAGTAATCTTGGGAGGACATATTCACAACGGTTTCTTTATGAACTGGTATGGCACGCAGCACGGGGAAGGTATCGAATATTTTATTCTCGTACTTGGCTTAGCGCTGGTACTGATCATTGGCGGAAGCGGTAAATTCTCTATCGATAATTGTATTTCCAAAAAGCTGAAATAACCGCCTGGTAGTATAAGCATAAAAAAGGGCTACTCGATGGAATAGTCCCTTTTTATGATCAATACTATCCTGATTGTCATTTTTGCTGTACAATAAGCTCAAAGACTTTTTAAGTTCAAAAGAGAATAAATTTATCTTGACTTGTTTGGCAAAAGGCGCAATTTTTATCCATCTTGGTCTTGTCATACGTGTTACCACATACCGGACAAACAGCATATCCTAAAGGTAATGTGTTCTGTGTATTCGTCTTTAAAGCTTGCAAGGCATTCGCATAAAATTGTTCATGCTTCTTTTCCGTTTCCCATGCCCATGTAAATGATTTCACGGCATTCGCTACTTTTTCAGCTTTTGCATCGGCGAGAAATTGAGGATACATCGTGTTTACTTCGTAAGTTTCTCCGTCAATAGCATTTTGAAGATTTTCAGCAGTTGATTTTACATCAAACACAGGAGTAAAAGGATCCATTTTTTCACCCAGTCCAGCTAACGCTTTGGAATGATTTGCTGCATGAACTGACTCTGCTTCCGAAGCTGCCGCAAACAGTTTAGCGATGGCATCGTTACCTTCCGATTTCGCTTTTTGAGCAAAAGCAGCATACTTTGCACTTGCGGTAGTTTCTCCTTTTATACCCGCTTTTAAATCCGCGATTGTTTTAACCGGCTTAGGTCCGGTACAACTTGCAAGAGCCATTAGACCCACGGCTGCAAATAATAATAAACTTTTCATTTCTATTGTTTAATGATTAATACTATAGAGGCATCATATAGTTATAAACGAGCGTTCCACCCAGAAATCCCGTTATGCTGACGGAAATTGCAGCCAGAGTATAAAAAGCGAACGAAATCCATTTAATCTTCTTATTTTCTGATTTGTATAAAAACATAATAGTACGCAACACAGAAGCGATGATCAATAATCCCAAGGTAATCGTCGCAAACAACGCATGTGTGTCTTTTACAGTTCCAGCAGTTCCTGACATATCGGCGGTAAACAAAGTACCTGTCGTCCATGCAAGTATGGCACCTAAAGTTCCAAAT
Organism: Paludibacter sp.; assembly: GCA_027364655.1. GTDB lineage: Bacteria > Bacteroidota > Bacteroidia > Bacteroidales > Paludibacteraceae > Microbacter. The sequence goes on from DAHXOX010000047.1 coordinate 3,754, forward strand.
ATCAATAAATAGAAACTGATCTTTGGCAAACACACTTCTTTCTTAATGATCAAAGAAGCTAATTCAGCAAGAAATCCGAAAGCAATTAATGCAATTGGAAAATGTACCAACATGGGATGAAGATGGCTTGTGTCAAACATAATTTTGAGTTTTTGAAGGGTTTAGTATAGCTACTTGATTCGAAAAACAACACCAAATATATCAGTGTGTCAGTTGAAGACATTTGAATGCACAAATATAAGTATAGAAATGGATTTTTATTCAATTAATACTACTTTTCCCCTTTATTCAGTTTGAAATAAGATTCATAGACTCTCGGATTAAAACTTTCTTTTAAAATACAATCATCTGATTTAAAGCCAATATAAGATCCACTGACACATTGTAAGAGCAAACCGTTTCACGAATTATTTTCATAAATCGATTTAACTCAAAAATAATTTTGTACTATAT
>DAHXOX010000053.1 GCA_027364655.1 Paludibacter sp.
CATTAAATGGTGCATATTACTTATTTTGTGTCGTCTCTACGGGACTTATTTATTTTCCGCAGCACCTTTTATATTTTTTACCGCTACCACACGGGCAAGGTTCATTTCGACCAACTTTAGGTTTGTAGTCCCGAAGTGAAACTATCTTTTTTGCTTCTTCGTAAATCTCTTTTCGAGTGTCATCATCTTCATCATCTTCATAATAATAATCGTATTCGTCTTCATCTGAATTATTAAACCATGTTATGGAATAATCAGTATAACGTTCTGTTATCGAACTGAAAATTTTATTTTTACGATCAAGGGTGGATAATCCGTCGATATCTTTCATGCAATCTTCGAGACCTCCAGATATGCCTTTAGCAACTAAATCAAGATTAAAAAGTAATTTTATTTCAGGTTTTAACTCTTTGAGTTGAATATTGGTAATATCGGAAATAAAGAATGCAATTAGTTCGTTATCAATAATATCATCATTTTCTTGGTTCGCAATCCAGAATTCAAAAACACGTTTATACCAATCCACAACTTCAAGTCTTCGTTCGGGTTGGTGAAGTGCAATCTGTTCAACCATTTGACTTACACATGATTTTGAGTATGTATAGCCATTGGGTTCTATTACAAAGTTGTACAGTAGTTCTAACTTATCGTTAGCAATTGCATACAGTAATTCCCAAAAATCTTCGGTCAGAAAATCGCCAAACCAAGTTTTGAAATATGCTTGATCCTGGCGCAATATATCCAAAAACACCTCTATGCTTCTTTCATCTTTCAATTCAACCAGCAATAACAGAGCATGCATCATAAATTCATGGGTTTGAATATCCCAATCCTTATAAGCAAAAATTTCGAAACGTGCCATGCTATCGTACACCACTTTATGCAAGTCGGCAAGCAAAGTCTCTCGGGGTAATGCCAGAATTTCGTTGATTATCTGTTGGTCTATTTCTAAACCATTGCAATACAACTCATTGATTATCGGGTGTGTAAAAACAGGCGCTTCAGTAGTGGTCTCTACGGCTTTTTTAGCGATTACCTTTGGGGTTCGGTATTCTGTCCATTCCATTTCTTCTTGTTGGAGGCTATTATCCCAATTCAAATCCATCATTTTACGTTCGTAATCAACTATATTTATGTCTAAATCAAACTCCTCATTTAGTTTTTCAATAATATCCAAACGTATTTGCGCCTGTTCGGACTCTCGGATGCCAATAAAATAATTAAAAGCCGTTTGCAAAAAGCCAAACACTTCACCATAATGAAACTCATCCCGTTCGGGATACATGGCTTTCAATTCCATTTCTTTCCCTAATATCTCAGGCACTTTATCATACTCTTCATTTAAAATAGCTATATTTGCCTCATTTAGTTGTCCGTATAAATAATTAGGATGCAAACTTACAAGTTGGCGATTGATTTCGGCAGCCATAAAATGATTGCCTTGCATATCGTAAAGTGATGACAGGTAATTTTTGAATTGTGGAACAAACGGGTACTTCTTTATTAAATTGTTCAATTCCTTTATAGCACTGTTTTTCATTTTCTGCACTTTAACCGCCATTTCGGCTAATTTTTCCTGTATCTCGGGCGTTATGCCATAAAGCGTATTGATAACTTCTTTCGATTCAGTTACCTTGTACCCCGAAATGCTAAAATCTTGATTGTTCATTGGTTATGTTGTAATTTAAATTTTTTCGGGTAAAGCTTCTACGAAATCGAAATAATTGGCAAGTGCTTTTAGCTTCATCAGATAATGATTTAATTCTTCGGTATAATCTGTTTTGTAGTCTTCGTGCACTTTCTTAGTAAGTAGATTTACAGCTTTTTTAAGCAGTAGCGCAACGCGGTAATCGTAATTTGTAAAGCAAGTACCGAAGGAAAGGTCTGAATTGTGAAAAACTTTTTGCAGCAGATACATGACCAAATCCAACTCGTATTTTTTATTTTTACAGACTTTATCAAATTCATCAATCCGCTTATTGCATGCTTGAAGTGCATTTGCCATTTTTAGTTCATCAGAGAATCCATTATGTCGTTTGGCAAGTATGATATCTAAATCTGCAATTACTTGTTGAAATAATTCTGTCTCACCCGATTCAGTATCTCCATAATTGACCAATAAAAAATCATGAAATGCTTTATCTTTTGAAGCAGCTTTCAGTACTAATTTTTCTAATTCATTTCTTTTTAAATTTGCCAAAGCAAATTGAATAGATGGATCAACTTTTGCCATTTTGTTTCAAATTAAGGGGTCAAACATAGAACGTCCATCATAAGGGATTGCGTATTTAGTAAGCATATTCTTATATTCTTCTTTAAAAGTATCTTTATGATGGCGCTCTTCCTGATTTTCAATATAATGATATACTTTCTCAATATGCGAGTGTGAATAGAAAAATGCGCTATAACCATCCTGCCATTCGAACCGATTCGGGGGTAACTGATGGTCGTTAATGTATTTGCACGACTTTCCTTTTGCCACTTGCATCACCTCTGAAATGAATACCGATGGGTTCAATCCGAAAAAGCAATGGATTTGATCTTCTACACCATTCACAATGATGGTTCTACAGCCTGTTTCATTGATAAGTTGCCCTATCACGCCGAGCAATTTCGAACGCCATGTTTTATCAATTACTGAACTTTCGCAAGTAATTTAATTGATTGATTTACAAGAAAAAGCAACATATTTATTTAATTAAATAACTGATAATCAGTTGCTTTGTGCCGCAAAACAAAACCAAAACAATATGTTGCGACACAAAGATACAGTAATACTTTCAGAGATAAAAGGGTTATTTACTTCAAGTAAATAGCAATAGAGACAATTTTAAGTTTCATGAGCTCTTTGACATTTTCGGACAAACAAATCGGCTTTCCTCAGGCAGTAAATTTGCGTTATAACAATATACGGCAAATCCTATACATCAATCTCCATATTCACCATCCTAACTCATGGAATTTCATCTTTTTTTTAAGGTAGAATGTGAACCGCATCATAGGTTACACGCATCCCAATATTTTGGCGCATCCTGCATATTTCACCGCTTCGCCGACGCCATCCACTCCAATATTGCCAAACTCAACCCCGATGCTCAGCACAAGGGTATCGTCCGCTGTTAGCAAAGGTGTTACCGACGGAATGTCAACCGTCAAAGTCTGTTCCGGAAGCGGGCGTTTAACATGATTCCATTCGCTGCACACTTCTCTTCGGTACCCAAGCAGTAAATCGTGACCATAATCATATACGTCGTAGTTTTCATTCATCATCATATCGGTAGCCACTCCCAGTACCACCATCCAGCGCATCAATGGAAGCTTGTTCGGTGCTAAGAGATGCTGTGCGGGGTCAAAAGCCGGAATGGTTATCGTAGCGCTCACATTCTCGCGATCAATCGTCCATTGCGGAAGCACCCTGATCACCCGATCAAACGGATTGGTTCTGTTGAAATCAAAATTAGCCAGCATGTCATGGTTTCGACCTATCAACACGCTTCGTCTTCCCTGCTCATGTTCCGTGTCGAGCTGCTGAATTCTTTTACACAAGGCATTCAGTGCAGACGTTACATTGTAATCGGCAACGCGCAACAACGGTTCAACGCTTCGCCGGATTGTGCTCGCAGTCTTCGTGCATCCGCTCCATTCCATCCCATTTTTTCGCAACGCCTTGCAGCTCTCCTTTGTCTTGATGGTGTACTTACTCGGTCCGCCTTTTGTGCGGATAATTACCTCTTGGCTTCCACGTCGGGTGTACATGGAAACACCCTTCATGTTGCCGGTGATTTGCATCAGTCCTTTTACACGTGCCATAGTCGATATGATTAATCAAATTAGATTTGCTCTGTTTCCTATGCTCAAAGTTACCTCAAAGGGACCTCAAATATAGTAAAAAATCATTATAAATACAAATACAGTATATATAAAGCAGATATATAGCTATGCTTTAAAGAGGAGCTATATATATACTATATATAAGCCATGTATATGCTATATATATGCTATAAATTACTTTGAGATTACTTAGAGGATACTTAGAGGCAGGGAGAAAGGCCCATAAAATCTTTTATGAACATCGATTCGCTCCTTGAACCTTTTTGCAGCTATACATTCATAAAGTTCTTGTTTTGAGCGACTTCATTTTTTTTGAATTTGAATGTTGGCAATATGGATCTTTTCCTGTTTGGTTCTCAATT
>DAHXOX010000060.1 GCA_027364655.1 Paludibacter sp.
AAAGAGTTTTGCCATCAGAGGCATGTTCAGATAATTGGTTCTGACATACTCTGCACCTTTGTAGGCTCCTTGCATGGAGTAGTCCACTTCGGGTTCAAATCCAAAAAGTTGAGAGAAACGATAGTCGGAAAATAGTCCAAATGTCATTCCGTATCGAGGGGTGGCGCCTGTCGTATTCGTCAACGAGGCCATGTTAATGCCCACAATAGGACCAACGGCGTAATGAGATTGCGCTGTCAACGATACTGTTACTATGAACGCTAAAATAGCGAGAATATGTTTTGTCGACATATACAAATTAATTTATGATTCGTAAATAAATGATTGTTTTTGCAGAATGAAGTTCATTATTTCTTTCTAATTTCTTTTTGGAAGTGATAATTCAAGATTACAAAGATACATTGAATAACTTAATTTCATTCATCCCGAAGGTACTATTTTTCACATGATAATGAATAATAACTTGTGAGTTCATAGGTTACGTCTTGATGTTGATTAATTTCAAGTAAACAACCAAGGGTGAATAGGGTGGTATGGAGTGTCTGTCGCCACTTACGCTGTATCCTAAAATAGAGGGTAAAAGAATGAGTGCTTGCCCTCCTTGTTGAAGTTTCATGAGTCCCAGTTCAATGCCGCGAATGGTTTTTGCATGGCCAATTTGTAGTGTGGAAGTTTTGGTTGTATTATAGTTGGAGGCGCAATGAGTTCCATCCAACAAAGAAATGGAGTATTGGTAGGTAATAATGTTATTGTTTTTGGGGGAGGCTCCCTTTCCTTTTTGAAGGATTGTAATCCAAAATCCCAGCTCATCTTTTTGCATCTTTAGTTGATGCTGATGGATGTACTGTAATATTTGACTTTCTTCCGTGCTAACAATGGCTTTGTCGAGTGTAATGAGTTTTGCGTTTTCATCGTCAGGCGGAAGTTGGTTTGCAGGCAATTGCGGTGCTTGTTTGCATCCAACTAAGAGGAGGAGAAGCAATGCTGCTATATTTGACCATGCTAAAACGCGACGCTTCATGTTTTTTCTCCTCATACCATTATTCTCCAATAATTTTGACTAATACCCGTTTATTGCGTTTCCCATCAAATTCTCCATAAAAGATTTGTTCCCATGGACCAAAATCTAATTTACCATGTGTAATGGCAACCACCACTTCGCGTCCCATGATGGTACGTTTCAAGTGTGCATCGGCATTATCTTCTGCACCGTTGTGTTGGTATTGACTGTATGGTTTTTCGGGAGCTAAGTTTTCAAGCCATATCTCGAAATCGTGAAGCAAGCCGCTTTCGTCATCATTGATAAAAACACTGGATGTAATGTGCATTGCGTTACATAGCAAAAGGCCTTCCTTTATGCCACTTTCGTTGACACACGCCTGCACTTGATTCGTTATGTTGATGAAGTCTCGTCGTTGCGACGTTTTAAACCAAAGTTCTTTTCGAAAATGTTTCATGGTTCAAAAGTTTACAATGCTTATTATTAGATAATTGCCTATCTATGGCCGAATGAGATGCATAATAATCTTATATACATAATATCCAAAGGCAAGAGCAAGAACAATGACTATGACTGTGTCAATATAATGACTATAAGACATAACGGTGTCCCAATTTTGCTTCAATTTGTATCCCAGAAACATCAAGAAAGAGTTCCAGATGCCGGCCCCAAGCACGGTGTAAAGAGCGAATTTCAAAATGTTCATCTTTGCAGCCCCTGCAGGAATGCTGATAAAATGACGTACTACAGGGATGAATCGGGCTATGAAAATGGTTGATTGTCCGCGTGTATTAAAGAAACGATGCGACATTTCAAGATGACTCTCTTTGATTAAAAAGAACTTTCCAAATCTCCTTACGAAAGGCTCACCTCCATAAAATCCCACTACATAAGAAACTAAAGAGCCTGTCAAACTACCCATCGTGGCAACAGAGATGATTCCAATCCAAGAAAGTTTTGTTCCTTCTACTAACAGAAATCCGGCAAATGGCATCACTGCTTCGCTTGGAATTGGGAAAAACATGCTCTCTAACATCATTAAAAGAAAAATGCCCGGGTAGGCACTGGCACTGATAATAGCGACTGCGGTTGTTGCAATCCATTCTGTAATTCCCATGTTATAAGTTTAAAATATGCTTGTTTTTAGATAGATAGTTCAGTGTGAATATGATGCTGAATGGCAATTGGAGTGCAGGAGAATAGAATATCTTAATCTTTGTTGAACAAATGGATTGCTTCCGGACAAATCTCAAGAAAGAAGCTATCGGCATCAGGTCTTGTTTCGCGTGCTATGTCTAACATGATGATGGCTAACGCTTCGTTTCCCATTTTATAGTGTGTGACGGCAAGAAACAAATGGATGTTTTCCAATGTGCTGTCTTGGAAAAGAGCTTCTGTATAGCTGGCAAGTGCCTCGTGATATAAGCCCAAGTCTAAATATAGATTGCCTATTGATAGCCATGTATCTGGTTGATAAGACTCTAACGTAAGCGCTTTTTGATAGGCCTTCATGGCTTCGTCGGGTTCATTTTTATTAATGAATGCTTCCGCTAAATAGACCCATATTTCGTAATTTTCAGGTTCTATGGTCAGCGCTTTATTAAAATGAAGTATGCTTCCGTCGTAGTCCTCTGTTTCCAAAGCACAAATGCCTAAGCCGATCCAGCCTTCTACGTTTTGATCGTTTATTGCAATGGCTTTTGAATAAAATATCTCTGCTTTGTCGAATTCTTCCATTTTCTCATGACATTCGGCCATGAAAACAAATAAAATATCTTCGAAAGCGATTTCTTCTTCGCAGCGGTGATAGCAAACCAAAGCCTCACTATACCGATTCAGATGAAATAGCGCATTCCCTTTTTGAAGCCATCCTCCGGTATCTCCTTCATCAATTACGGTAACAAAATCGAATGCGTCAAGCGCTTTTTCGTACAATGCTTTGTTGAAAAACAGTAGCCCAAGGTCGAACCAAGCTTCAACAGAATATGGATTGATCGTGATGATTTGTTCATAAAATGCTATGGCTTTATCTTCTTGCTGTAGTTGTTCGCAGCAAAACGCACTTTCCTGAAGTAAGTCAAGATTTTTTGGTGATGCTATCAGCCCTTTTTCTAAATAGGATAATGCTTGTTGATAATCATTGTTGCCAATGTAGATATAGGCAATGTCGAGACATGCTCCATCTATCTCAACATCAGGCAATTCAGTGAGATGTTGAAAAATGGAAGTTGCTTCTTTGCCTCGGTGCAACCGCATTAGCGCGTCCCCTTTGAGCAGTAATGATTCTGGATCATCGGGCATGGTGTTGCGTTCCAAAATTTGATAAGCTTTGCGGGCTTCTCCTGATTCTAAGTAAACTTTGGCTCTTTTTGTTTGGAGTGTTGCATTGTTTGGATGGAGTTTTAGTCCCAAATCAATCACTTTCCATGACTCTTTGGTCTTGCCACAACTGAGGTAATAGTCGGCAATGACTTCTAACTCATCAACATCAAAATATGGTATACGGCGATCATTCACCGATTGTTCGTATCGGCGTACTACCTCTTCTGATTCTTCGTCAAATAAAAAATCGTTGTTCTTATCGTCCATGACAGCCAAATTTTGTGGCAAAGTTACGGTAATTACGGCGAAATGAGCTAATTTGCCTCCTAAAAGTTATTAACATCTTTTGATGCGTGCTTTGGAATTGACAAAATGGTAGATGTTTTAGCTCATGACATGCCGATTTTTGCTTACTTTTGTAAGGGAGAACAATGAGTAGATAATGACATTGTACCTGATGTTATGGAGTTATTCTTTGTTTGTCGTTTTTTTATATAATCATCTGTTCTATTTTATTTTATGGAAAAACTTAGTACCCTTTTTGAGCAATTCACCGGAGAGGCTGTGAGCGAAATAACCGAATTACCATCATCTGGCAGCAATCGTCACTATTTTCGTTTGCGCGGAGAAACGCGTACTTTAATAGGTGTTTACGGCGCTTCGGTAGAAGAAAATAGAGCGTTTTGGACAATTGATCTTCATTTTGCTCAAAAAGGGCTTCCGGTTCCAAAGGTGTGGGTGCATTCCGATGACTTTTTGTACTATCTGCAAGAAGATTTAGGTGATACGCTTCTCTTTAATGCTATTGCAAATGGTCGGAATTGTGGTCAGTTTACTGAAGAAGAAAAAACATTGCTCAAGAAAACTATTCGGTTGTTGCCTGCTTTTCAAATGGCAGGACAGGATGGATTGGATTTCTCGGTGTGTTATCCGCAAGCAGAATTTGATAAACGGATGATTCTTTGGGATTTGAACTATTTCAAATATTGTTTTCTTAAAGCTACCGGTTTAGAGTTTCGTGAAAGTGAATTGGAAGACGATTTTGAGCGATTCTCTCATGTATTGTTGGCTGATGAGTCGGCTACTTTTCTCTATCGTGATTTTCAGTCGCGCAACGTGATGATCGTCGATGGAGAACCCTATTTTATCGATTTCCAAGGAGGTAGAAAAGGCCCTATTTATTACGATGTAGCTTCTTTTCTATGGCAGGCACGCGCTCAATATCCCGATGAGTTGCGTGAAGAGTTGTTGCAGACTTACCTTGATGCTTTGAAAGAATATATTCCGGTCGATGAAGCCTATTTTCGTCAGCAATTGCAGCACTTTGTCATTTTCAGAACGTTGCAGGTGTTAGGTGCTTACGGGTTTCGCGGCTATTTTGAGAAAAAACCTCATTTTTTGCAAAGCGTTCCTTATGCTGTGGATAACCTTAGGCGAGTATTGACCGATGCGCCATGTGAATATCCTTATTTGTGTGAAGTGTTACGCGAATTGACTCAGATGAAGCAATACGCCGATGTGAATTGGCCTCATAAGCTCGAAGTGCGTATCTATAGTTTTGCTTACAAAAAGGGAATTCCAGATGATCCGTCAGGCAATGGAGGCGGTTATGTGTTTGATTGCAGAAGCATCAACAACCCAGGGAAATATGAACATTTTAAGCACTTCACAGGTTTGGACAATTCGGTCATTCAATATCTTGAAGATGACGGCGGCATTCTTGCATTTTTAGATCATGTCTATGCTTTGGCTGACGTGCATGTGCAACGTTATATTGAACGTAAATTTTCACATTTAATGTTTGCATTTGGTTGTACAGGAGGTCAGCATCGTTCAGTTTATTCGGCGCAGCATTTAGCCGAGCACATTGCTAAAAAGTATGATGTTCGGGTAACTCTTTATCATCGTGAACTCAATATTGAGAAAACATTCTGATTATGAAGGCATTCGTAGTAGCTGCTGGATTAGGATCCCGTCTGAAACCTTTGACTGATTCAATGCCGAAAGCGTTGGTGCCTGTGAATGGAACTCCATTGTTAGAACTTGTGTGCAAAAAACTTATCGCAGCCGGCTTTGACGAAATCATCATCAACGTACATCATTTTGCCGATCAAATCATTGATTTTATTGAACAAAAAGAACATTTTGGCGTTCGTATCGAAATTTCCGACGAGCGCCAAACATTATTAGATACAGGTGGAGCTATCAAAAAGGCATCATGGTTTTTCGACGATGAACGCCCTTTTCTGGTTCATAATGTTGATATTGTGTCGGATGTCAATTTAAAAGAACTCTATCGGGTACATCAAGAAAAACAAGTTGACGCAACATTGTTAGTCAGTAAACGTGAGACGACACGTTATTTATTGTTCGACAAGGAACTGAAACTGAAGGCGTGGACAAATCTTCAAACCAAAGAGGTCAAAACCTCATTCTCTGAAATTGATGTAAGGAATCTTTCCATGTTGGCGTTTGGCGGAATTCATGTTATTTCTTCTGTTTTATTGCCACAAATGGACTCCTGGCCGGAAAGATTTTCTATTATCGATTTTTACCTTGCATCTGCTATTAAAAATTCTATTTCAGCCTATCAACCAAAAGAAATCAACTGGTTTGATGTTGGCAAGTTGGACACAATTCGTGCGGCAGAAGCATGGTTAAACATGAACATAAATCAGTCATTTTTAGCATAATGTCGAATCTATGAAACATGTAGTTGTTTTTCCCGGTTCTTTCAATCCCATTCATGTGGGGCATTTAGTCTTGGCTAACTATGTCGCTGCTTTTACTGATTGTGACGAAGTTTGGTTGATGGTGAGTCCGCGCAATCCTTTGAAAGAATCGTCGCGTTTGCCGGATGCTCAGTTGCGCTATCATTGGGCACAAATTGCCTTAGAGCATCATCCTAAGATTTTGGCCTCTGATTTTGAACTTGCACTTCCTCAGCCTTCTTACACGTTAAATATGCTTAATGCTTTGCAACAAGTTTATCCCGATGTTTGCTTTTCATTATTGATAGGCGCCGACAATTGGGTAGTTTTTGAGCAATGGAAAGATTACCAACAGCTTATTGATCATTATTCTTTGTTGATATACCCTCGAGTCAATGCTGCCGTCGATGAAAGGACTTTGCCTGATTCTGTACAATTATTACAGGCTCCCCTTGTTGATCTTTCTTCGACCGCTATTCGCAAAGCCATTGCTGAAGGAAAAGATATGCGTTTTTATGTCCCTTCGATTGTCTGG
>DAHXOX010000088.1 GCA_027364655.1 Paludibacter sp.
CGGATTCGCTACCGAAAGTTGATGTAGGGAGCAATTGACAATGGATAATGGACAGTTGACAATGAGATTGAGTAACTGGCAGATTATTTATCATGACTATCTGATGTTTTACCTAAGAACTCAAAGAGTTAAATGTGCATAACCTACAATGTAATTGGAGGACAAGGGAGAAATCAACTATCAACTCGGAGGGTTGAACCAAAGAAATTTGATGTAGAGAAACAGAGCGCTAAAACAGAGCGGCTATTTTACAATAGCCGCCCTTGTCATAGTTAATTTACGAGGAAACAATCAATAGCCGCGAATGGCTTCGATGCCGGGCAATACTTTTCCTTCAATCATTTCCAACAAAGCGCCGCCACCGGTTGAGACATAGCTTACCTGATCAGCCAATCCCAATTTGTTGATAGCAGCAACAGAGTCGCCACCGCCAATCAGCGAAAATGCACCTTTTTTTGTGGCTGCAACAATCGATTCAGCAATGGCTTTGGTACCGCCGGCAAATGCATCCATTTCGAATACACCGGCAGGCCCGTTCCACAAAATGGTTTTGGAGTTCTTGATCACGTCACTCATTTGATCAACAGCTACAGGACCTAAGTCAAGACCTAACCAACCGTTGGGTATCACATCGTTGTTGCATATTTTTGTTGCAGCATCGGCAGCAAATTTGTCAGCAATAATAGAGTCAGTTGGTAACACTAAGTTGACATTGTTTGCTTTTGCTTTTGCAATAATATCGTTAGCAAGCTCCAACATATCATCTTCGCACAATGAATTTCCAACATGACCGCCTTGTGCTTTGGCAAACGTGAAAGCCATGCCACCCACGATAAGCAGGTTATCCACTTTAGTTAGCAGATTTTCGATAATGGTGATTTTAGTTGAGACTTTCGATCCGCCGATGATTGCTGTAACAGGATGTACAGCCGTCTTGAGTACTTTTTCAACGGCAACGACTTCGTTTTGCATCAGATAGCCAAACATTTTGTTGTCAATGTCGAAATAAGCAGCCATAAGCGCCGTTGAAGCGTGAGCACGGTGGGCAGTACCAAAAGCATCGTTCACATAACAATCGGCATACGAAGCCAAAGTTTTAGCAAACTCTTTTTGCGAAGCTTTAATGGCTTTTTTAGCAGCTGCTTTTTCTTCGTCGGTTGCATCGTCTTTCAAACCACGTGCTTTGCCTTCTTCTTCGGCATAAAAACGGAGGTTTTCGAGCATCAATACTTCGCCGGGTTTCAAGGCGGCAGCTTTCTTTGCGGTTTCGGCACCCATGCAATCGTCGGCAAAATGAACCGTCACGCCGAGCAATTCGGCTACATGACCAACGATGTGTTTCAACGAAAAAGTAGGATCGGGATTTTTCTTCGGACGTCCTAAGTGCGATCCGATAATAACGCTGCCGCCATCGTTTAAAATCTTCTTCAACGTTGGCAGAGCGGCGCGAATACGCGTGTCATCGGTAATTTCAAACTGTTCGTTCAATGGAACATTAAAGTCCACGCGAACAAACGCTTTTTTTCCGGCAAAATGGAAGTTGTCAAGTGTTTGCATAATCACTATAGTATTTAGGAATAAACGGTAAATCGCTTTCAAAAATAGGCATTTTCGATGACATTGTCATGCTTTTTGGCATACAAAGGTCATCTTTTATCCCTTTTTATTACTTACGTTGAATGAGGTTAATGAACTCTTCACGCGTTTTGGCGCTCTCGAAGATACCGGTAAAGTCGGATGTGGTAGTTATGGAGCCTGGTTTTTGCACACCGCGCATCTGCATGCACATGTGTTGCGCTTCAATGACCACCATGACGCCCAGCGGGTTCAAGGTATTCTGAATGCACTCTTTAATCTGTGTCGTCATGCGCTCCTGCACTTGCAACCGATGTGCAAAGACATCGACCACGCGAGCAATCTTGCTCAATCCGGTGATGTAGTGATTGGGGATATAAGCCACGTGCGCTTTGCCGAAAAAAGGGAGCAAGTGGTGCTCGCACATTGAATAAAACTCAATCTCTTTCACAATAACCATTTGACGGTAGTTTTCGCGGAACTTGGCTGACAGTAAGATTTCTTCGGCATTTTGCGTATAACCCTGTGTCATAAATTGCATGGCTAAAGCGACACGTTCGGGAGTGCGTATCAACCCTTCGCGGGTGGAGTCTTCGCCTAAGAGTTCGAGGATGGCCTTATAATGAACGCCTAATTGCTCAGTAATGGTTTTTTCAGTGGATGCTGATTCCATGTTGATCTGTTTTGGAGCTGCAAAAGTAGCAATAATTTGTGGCAATGCCGTCAAAGGGAGAGGAACATGGCAGGGAGATCAACGATTGAGAACTTTGCTTGAGAAGCAACCCTGCAAAAAGAGAAGGTTTATATTATGTCGGTAACAGTTTCGTAAAGATTGACCAAACAATTTTGTCGCATACGAAATTTAGTCCCGTGATTGTGTCCTGAGCGGGCATCATTATCGCGGCAGCTTTTCTTTATGAATCACAAAGCGGCGAGTGTGGGAGTCGAAAGCAAACAGATCGCTATGGAATACCCGTTGAAAGCCACCTTGCTCAATCAACTCTTCGGTAGTTCCCACGTCAACTTCCTCATGACTCATCAACCACAATCTGTCGGCTAATTGCATCGCCATCTCCAGTTCGTGCGTTGAGAGGAGAACCGCTACCTGGCACTCTTTAGCCACCGTTTTGAGCAATAAAAGCGTTGAGACACGGTTGGTCAAATCGAGATGCGCCGTGGGTTCGTCAAAAAGCAAGACGGGTGTGGCCTGTGCCAATACTTTGGCAATCATCGCACGCTGACGTTCGCCATCGGAAAGCGTATCGAGCGACCATTTACTTTTTTCGGTCAAATGCACTTGCTCAATGGCATTTTCGACAGCAGTAACATCGCGCGAAGAGAGTTTCCCGAAACGGTTGGTGTAGGGATAACGCCCCATGGAAACCAATTCATAAACACTCATTTTGTCCACTTCCACACGATCGGTCAACGTAAGCGAAAGAAGCTTCGCCTTTTCCTGCATCGAATAGGAAAGCAAGTCTTGCTGATGCAGCATGACTTTTCCCGAAAGCGGCTTCTGAAGTCCGGCGAGCGTATGCAGCAACGTCGATTTGCCACAACCATTCGGGCCTATCAGACATATCATTTCCCCTTTGCGCAACTCCAAATGCAAATGTTCCTGCACCACTAACGGATGCGGTCGTTGCATATACCCAATCGTGAGGTCATCGGTGTAAAGTTCAACAGAAGAATCATTGGAATAAGGAAGAGCCATGTCGGTAACGTTTTTATAATCGCTGTTTCAACACCACCCAGATAATTAACGGAGCGCCAAAGAGTGCGCTGATGGCATTGAGCGGCAACGGATAGGTGGTTTGTTGCGATATGATGTCGCAGGTGAGCAGCAAAGCCACTCCGCAAAGCAACGTGCCCGCGGTGATAATGCGATGATTGGATGTTTGAAACAATGCTCGTGCCAAGTGCGGAACCGCCACGCCGATAAATGCGATAGGGCCGGTAAATGCGGTGGTGGCGCCTGCCAAAACACCCGTCAGAGCAATCATCAGCAGCCGTGTGGAGCGCACCGAAACGCCTAACCCTTGCGCATAATGTTCGCCCAGCAACATGGCGTTAAGTTGTTTTTGAAGCATCAGGGAAATAACCAATCCAAGCACGATGAGCGGCACCAGGACTTGAAGCTGATACCATGTAACGGCGCTCAGGCTACCGAATGTCCAGACAATAAACAATTTCACGGCGTCGGGGTTGCTCAGGTTTTGCAAAATACTCACCACCGCTCCCACAATGCCCGAAAACATCAACCCTACAATGAGCAACGTAACCGATTGCTTCATACGGGCGGCAACGCTCAAAATGAGCAACAGAACGATCAACGCACCGGCAACAGCCGAGAGAATCAATCCCCAGCGACTTTCGACCCAGGCAGTCGACCACCACGAAGCAGCCATCACGTAAAGCGCCACGCCCATGCTGGCACCCGAAGTGACGCCCAACACATCAGGCCCTGCCAACGGATTGCGGAAGAATGTTTGCATCAGCAGACCGGCAACTGACAAAGCCGCTCCGGTCAGAATAGCCGTAATCGCCTTCGGAAGCCTAAACTGCATCACAATGTCGGCATAAAGCCCGTGACTATGTGGGTGCAACAACGTCTCAACAATCGATTTCAGCGGAATGGCAACGCTTCCAAAGGCAATGTCACTTACCGTAAGCGCCACGCACAACGCCGAAAGAGCAATAAATAAGAACGTGTTACGCGACATAGCGGAAAAGATTGATTGAAGAGAGAATGTTCGATTATTTTTTCATCAGCAAAGTCAGCCCGTCACGCATGGGAATGATGGCTTTTTCGACACGATGATCGTGCGCAATATGATCGTTGAAACGACGCACACCCGCCGTTTGTTTGTCGCCGGAATGAGGCTCGACAAGCACTTTCCCGCCCCACAACGTGTTGTCAGCAAGAATAAATCCACCCGACAATACCAAAGGGAGCACCGCTTCATAATCCTCCACATACTGCCGCTTATCAGCATCCATAAAAACAAGATCGAACGGAGCCTGCAATTGCGGAATCACCTCCAACGTATTGCCAATGTGCAGATGTATCTTGGTTCCATCGGGCGATTGATCAACATAACGCCGGATCACCGGCTCCAATTCATCATCCATTTCGATGGTATGAAGTTCGCCGTCGATGGGAAGCGTGGCAGCCATGCACAAAGTGGCATATCCGGTAAAAGTGCCCAACTCGAGGATGCGTTTTGGACGTATCATGCGGCAAAGCATCGTCAGCACGCGTCCTTGCAAATGCCCCGATGCCATGCGCGGATTAATTTGAGTCAAATGGGTTTCGCGATAAAGCGCATGAAGTAACTCCTCTTCGCGATCAAGATGTTGTAAAATATAGTTTTCGAGAGCGTCCATTCGTTGGGTCGGTTGACGTCAATTCATCACAACAAAGGAAGACACTCTTCCAGATGCATGCCATGCGATCCTTTCACCAACAACGTGTATCCGATCAGCGGTTTGGTTTCTAAATAAGCCATCAACTCTTTAGTCGAAGGAAAAACCTCAAAGGGCGATGTTGTCTTTGAGAACTGTTCGCCCACCAAGCACACCTTATCAAACCCTGCATTTTTCAACAAATCGACCACGACCTGATGTTCCTGAGCGGCATAATCGCCCAGCTCAAGCATGTCCGCCAAGATAACACCTTTAGCCGAAGCCTCTACTTGTTGAAAATTTTCAATGGCAACTTTCATACTACTCGGATTGGCATTGTACGTATCAACATAAAGATGATTATGTTCCGTTTCATTGAACTGCGAACGATGGTTTTTAGGTTCGTACGTTTCAATTGCTTTTTTAATCTGAGCCGGAGATATATTGAAGAAGACACCGACACAAATTGCGGCTGCCACATTTTCTAAGTTATAGTTGCCAATCAAATGGGTGGAAATCGCATGGAAAGTATCTGAATGGTTTTTCTTCCAAACAACCGAAAGAAAAGGGGAATCGCCCGTTGCTTCAACATGCACAAATGCCTTAGTTGTATCGGTAAGCGTGCTATACTCAACCACATCCTCCTCACCGACCATTTCCATCAAAACAGGATTATCCGTATGGACAAATACTTCCCCATCATTGGCAAAAAGGTAGTCATACAATTCACCTTTAGCGCGTACCACGCCTTCGAACGAACCGAATCCTTCCAAATGAGCCTTCCCTACATTGGTGATCAGACCAAAATCGGGCGACGCAATTTCGCATAAAGCACGAATTTCACCCGGATGATTAGCACCCATCTCAATCACGGCCAACTCATGTAATAAATTTAATCGCAGCAACGTCAACGGCACACCAATGTGATTGTTGAGATTTCCTTGCGTAAACAACGTCATAAATTGCTGATTCAATATCGTTCCTATCAATTCTTTGGTGGTTGTCTTTCCGTTGGTTCCCGTAATGGCAACAATGGGGATGCTGAGTTGGAGACGATGGTAGTGGGCCAATTCCTGCAATTTCGTGAGTGCATCGTCAACCACGATAAATCGGTCGTCAATGGCATACTGAGGATTGTCAATCACAGCATATTTGCATCCGTTTTCCAACGCTTTCAGGGCAAATTGGTTCCCGTCGAATGAGTCACCTTTCAACGCAAAAAAGAGCGCGTCTTCCGCACAATGGCGACTATCGATAGTAACTTCGGAGCAGGCAGAGAAAAGTTCGTACAATTGTTCAATAAGCATGCTAATAATTATTTTATGGGTTACATTTTGATAGCCTAAAACATTATTGTTTATTGTAGGTTGATGTATCTTTGATAGCAGATGAAGCTCTATGTTGCAAAGGTACGGAAATATTTGATTGGTATTCGTTTTGTTGAAGTGAATAATCCGATTGAAAAATCTTTGTGTACTCATTTCACGATTATTAAAAAATCGCTATATTTGCAAGCTCAAAAAACTGAAGGAATTTATTGATCCATTTATATTTTACATTAAACTAGTTTCTCATGCAAAACAAAGGATTTGTTCAGGTGTTAGCCGCACTGCTTCTTTTGGTCTGCCTCTTCTATTTGTCGTTTAGCTTTGTCACTAACCATTACAACAAGTTAGCCATTGCTTACGCTGAAAAGCCGGGCACTACCCAGATGGACAGCGCGCTTTATAACAGGTACATCGATTCCATTTCACCCAAGAAGGTGTGGTTTGGTTATACCTACAAAGAGTGTTTGGACAAGGAGCTTAACTTAGGCCTTGACCTTAAAGGAGGAATGAATGTTGTGCTCGAGGTTTCTCAAGCTGACATTTTGCGCTCATTGGCAGTACCTAATCCTCCTGCTAATTTCAATAAAGCATTGACGATGGCTACCCAGCGGCAAGCTACGAGTCAAACAGACTTTCTGACGTTGTTTGAGCAGGCCTATTTGCAGTTAGATCCGAATGCCAAATTATCGACTTTGTTCAGTACTTACGATAAAAAGGATCAAATTCCATTAAGTGCAACAAATGATCAAGTAATGGTGGTGCTGCGAAAAGACGTTTCGAGCGCCATTGATAATTCATTCAACGTGCTTCGTTCGCGTATCGACCGTTTTGGTGTGGTTCAACCCAACATCCAAAAACTTGTCAATACAGGACGTATCCTCATCGAATTGCCGGGTGTAAAAGATCCTGAACGCGTACGGAGATTGCTACAAGGAACTGCAAACTTAGAATTCTGGGAAACCTACAATATTCAAGAAATCTATCCTCAGTTGGCATCAGCCAACAGTGCATTAGCCGACATATTGTCTGCTTCTTCAAAAAGCACCGATACGACACAAACTGCTGCTGTAAAAGGGAAAGTAGAACCTAAACCCGTCGCTCACGTTAGCAAGGAAGATTCGTTGGCTGCTTTGATCAAAGCAAAAAGCACCACAACAAATCCTCAGCAACCCAACATGGCAGAGTTCAAGAAAAAGAATCCTCTTTTTGCCTTGCTTGTTGATGTCAATCCTCAAGGTAGCGGACCACGCGTAGGATTAGCATTGGCTGCCGATACTTCCACCATCGACCGCTATTTGAACATGCCGCAGGTAAAAGCATTATTGCCTGCCGATTTATCGCTGAAATGGGGTGTGAAGGCAATTGACCCAAAAGGCCAGTATTTTGAACTGATCGCAACAAAAAGCACCACGAAAGATGGGCCTGCTTTACAAGGAAATGTGGTGACAGATGCCAATGCAGATTATAGCCAATACGGTTCCAATGCCATCGTGGATATGAAGATGAACTCTTCAGGAGCTAACACTTGGGCTATTTTGACCAAACAAAACATCGGGAAATGTATTGCCATTGTATTAGATGGTTATGTTTATTCCTATCCTGTGGTTAATCAGGAAATCACCGGTGGTAGCAGCCAAATCTCAGGTCATTTCACGGTTGAAGAAGCAAAAGACTTAGCCAACGTATTGAAGTCAGGTCGTATGCCGGCTCCGGCACACATCGTGCAAGCAGACAATGTCGGACCATCATTAGGAGCTCAATCCATTCATGATGGCTTGATTTCATTCATCATCGCGTTTGCCCTTGTGTTGATATTTATGGTGTTCTATTATGGTTGGACACCGGGTCTTGTTGCTGATAGCGCATTGTTACTCAATGTGGTGCTCATCATGGGTATTCTGGCCTCATTCAGGGCAGTGCTCACTTTGCCGGGTATTGCCGGTATTGTGTTGACGCTTGGTATGGCGGTGGATGCGAATGTGCTTATTTACGAACGGATTCGTGAAGAGAAAGAGGCAGGGAAAAATCAACGTAAAGCAATTTCCGAAGGATTTAAGAATGCGTTCTCTGCCATCTTCGACTCAAACGCCACGTCATTACTGACAGGTATT
This sequence comes from Paludibacter sp., assembly GCA_027364655.1. GTDB lineage: Bacteria > Bacteroidota > Bacteroidia > Bacteroidales > Paludibacteraceae > Microbacter. Next base: position 8,420 of record DAHXOX010000088.1, read on the forward strand.
ATCCTCTTCATTTTCGGAACTGGCCCTATCAAAGGTTTTGCTACGACATTCATCATCGGTATCTTAACCTCTTTCTTTACTGCCGTTTTTGTATCACATGTGATTTATGACATGATGATGCAAAAAGAAGATGCGAAGGAACTTTCGTTTACAACTCGTTTGACTAAGCATTGGTTGTTGCACCCAAATATCAATTTTATCGGTGTACGAAGAAGATGGTACATTGTATCGGGCGTTATTTTGCTCACCGGTGTCGTATCGTTGGCAACGCGGGGATTGAGCATGGGTATCGATTTTAGTGGTGGACGTAACTATCAGGTGAAATTCGATAAACCGGTGAATACCGATCAAGTGCGTAATTTATTGAAAGGTGCTTTCGAAGGAAACGTCACCGTTATTTCAATTGGAACGGATCAAAAGCAAGTACGCATTTCTTCCAATTATAAAATTGCCGATAACTCGCCCACCATTGATGACCAAATTGAAACCATGATTTATAACGGCGTCAAACCGTTGTTAAATGGTACAGAGACACGTGATCAATTTGTGAAACATAACATTGTAAGTTCTCAAAAAGTGGGGCCTGCTGTAGCTGAGGATATAAAAGTATCTGCTATTTGGGCGGTGCTTTTAGCTGTGATTGGCATTACGCTTTATATTTTGCTGCGATTCCCAAGTTTCACTTTCTCAGTGGGTGCGTTGGCCTCTTTGATGCATGACGTCTTACTGGTAGTTGGCCTCTACTCGTTGCTCTACAGTATTATGCCATTCTCTCTCGAGATCGACCAATCGTTTATAGCGGCAATCCTGACCATTCTCGGGTACTCCATCAACGATACGGTGGTTATTTTCGACCGAATACGAGAGTATAGGTTGCTTTATCCAAAACGAGAACTTAGCTCATTGATGAACGAGGCAATGAACCACACCTTACGTCGAACCATTAACACTTCGCTAAGTGTAGCTTTGGTATTGGTTGCCATCTTTATCTTTGGAGGTGATACGATTCGCGGATTTGTCTTTGCATTGCTCATCGGGGTAATAACCGGAACCTATTCATCTATTCTGGTGGCATCTTCCATCGCATACGAAATGCAGGTTTGGTATGCTAAAAAGAAGAAGCTGAAAGCTGCCAAATAAGAAGCTGTCTTATATAACGAACGAAGCTGCCTTTTACACGGAAACGTGTGGAAGGCAGCTTTTTTTTGATGTCATAGTTACATGACAGAGAAGCTGAAAATAAGAAAAGCAGTCGAAGTTAGTCGTTTTTAAACAACACGAGTAGCTTGATTGTTGAAGCGTACAACCTTGGCAACTTCAGCAGCAGTGGATTAATCGTTTTTTGGCGAATTGCCCTTCCCTATCTTTCGTAACCGCATGATTTCTTCATCCGTACCAAACACCAGCAACCGATCGCCCAAGTGAATGATATCGTCGGCTTTGGGATTCACGTGCAAATCATTCGATGACAAGTAGCAACCGAGTACTACCAAGTTTGTTCTGTGCGGAATATTGGCATCGCGATACGTTTTTCCTATCATATCGCTTCCTGCCCGTATTTCCACTAATTTAAACTTATAATCCTTCAATTCCTCCATTCCATCAGTAAACTCCACAAAGCTGAAAAGATCAGTACTCGAAGTGGCAAGAGAGATAATACGATCGGTGGCGATATCTATTTGCGAAATTATGTAATCGGTGCCTGCCTTTTTGAATTTAATTGCCGAACTGGCATCTTCTACCCGCGTAATCACCTTGATATTTTTATTCAAGTCTTTCGCACTAAGAGTTACAAAGAGATTTTCGGCATCGGTCGTCAGTACGGAAATTAAAATCTTTGCCTTATCAATTTTTGCCAGCAGAAGCACTTCATCATTAGTGGCATCGCCGTCAATATGAATCAGGTTTTTGTCATACACATCCTTCAGCTTCTCATTGCGTTCCGAATTACTTTCGATAAGCACCACTTTGTTTCCTTTTCGTAGCAGTTCCTCTGTCACGCGCTTACCCGTTTTGCCATATCCACACACAATGTAATGTCCTTTCAAGTTTTCAAGTGATGCATTCATTCTTTTTATCTTTAAGAGTTTTGACAATTCACCTTCCATGAAAAAAGAGGATAATTTTCCAATAGCATACAATCCAACCGTAAATCCAGATATAATCAGCACAATAGTAAAAATTTTCCCTTCCGGTGACAACGGATGCACTTCTTCATAACCAATGGTTGTGAAAGTAATCACCAGCATATAGAGCGAGTCGAGGGAGGAATATCCTTCAATCAGAATATATCCAAAAAAACCAACAATCAGGATCAAGATAATAGCCGCAATGGGGACAAAAAACTGCCTCCATATTAATGATTTAACAGTTAGTTTCATGTCTGATTAATTATGAACGAACAAGAATCAATAGTTCAGATGTATGCAAAAATCAACAAGGGATAAATGCTCATTGTTCTCACAAAGCTACAATATATTTTTTCATAATCAACGAATAAAACAAAAAACCGACTGGTTTTGCTTTTATGTTGTCGACATATTGATAACTGCAATTTCAAAAACATCTCTTACCCATGATGTCAACGCATGGAAAGTTGTATTATCGGACTTCTTGTTTCAACTCCTTAGTTACAAAAATGTAGAAATAAATAATGCCGCACAATTTTTTCGTTACACTCGGCTTAGAAATACTACAATATATATCATTACCCTCACTTATGATGTTTAGGATAGACAAAAAAAAAGCCACCTTCTTATCAAAAGCAGCTTTTTGGATGAATGCTATCTATTAAAATGGATAGAACCTTCTATTATCGACGACGTCTATTCCCGCCATTCGAACGGGGAGTTTGTCCGTAACGAGGTTGTCTCGATCCTTTCTGATTGCCTTCCGGTTGAGCACGATCGACTACCATCTTACGCTCCAATCCTTTGATTTTATTCAAGGATTCAATCACCAATTGTGCATCGGTTTCATTGACCTCCACAAAAGAGAAATTGGGCAAAATATCGATCTTCCCTATCTCAACGCGCTTTGGAACATATTGATTGATGATTTCGATAAAATGAGGAGGAATCATGCCGTCCACTTTCCCGTAGTTGATAAACAAACGGGCAAATCCTTTGATGCCTCCACGACTGCGTTCGGTTCGACCGCCTCTTTCATCAGGCACATCCAACTCATCGGCATCGCGGTAATATTCCAACATGCGGTTAAATTCCAACGAAATCAACCGTTTGATAACATCTTCTTTCGACAACCAATCCAGTTTGCGATATGCCACAGGTAACAAATCGACAATTTCCGTTTCATTGACTTCTACCTTTTCAATCTTATCAACCAAATTGATCAATTGTTTTTCACAAATAGCCTTGCCGGAAGGAATAACTCCTGGTTCAAACTTTTTGTTGATCAAACGCTCAATATCGCGTAAATGATTTTTCTCTCTGCTGTGTATAATTGCAATGGAAATTCCCGTTTTGCCGGCACGCCCGGTACGTCCGCTACGGTGCGTATACGTTTCAAGGTCATCAGGTAAGCCATAATTAATGACATGTGTCAAATCATCCACATCCAATCCGCGGGCAGCTACATCGGTAGCAACTAAGATTTGCAAATTGCGAATACGAAACTTTTGCATCACATAATCACGCTGCTGCTGCGAAAGATCGCCATGCAACGAATCGGCATTATAGCCATCGCGAATTAAGGCTTCGGCTATTTCTTGCGTGTCTTTGCGCGTGCGACAAAACACGATACCATAAAAATTAGGATAATAGTCGGCAATACGTTTCAAAGCCAAATATTTATCTTTGGCGTGCACCATGTAAAAACGGTGTTTTACGTTGTTGGTGCTTTCATTTTTATTGCCTACCACAATTTCTTGAGCATCGTTCATGTAGGTTTTTGCAATGCGCGAAATCTCGTTAGGCATAGTGGCCGAAAACAACAACGTGGTTCGTTCTTTGGGAACGGCTGCCAAAATGGCGTTGATACTTTCGGTAAAGCCCATGTTCAACATCTCGTCCGCCTCGTCCATCACCACATTCCGTATGGCATCGAGCTTCATGGTGCCACGTTTCATCAAGTCGAGCAATCGACCCGGAGTGGCAACTACTATGTGCACCCCTTTTTTCAACGAACGAATTTGACTCTCAATACTCGAACCTCCATAAACAGGAAGCACCTTTAACCCTTCAACGTATTTGGAATAATCAATCAGATCGTCGGCAATCTGCAAACATAACTCACGCGTAGGACAAAGAATTAATGTTTGCGGATGGCGGAACGCAATATCGGTCTTTTGAATGATAGGAATCCCGAACGCAGCCGTCTTGCCGGTGCCGGTTTGAGCAAGACCAATCACATCGTGTGCACTTTGAAGTAAAACCGGAATTACTTTTTCTTGGATAGGCATGGGCGTTTCGTATCCTAATTCATTGATAGCCTTCATTATTCTGGCATCAATACCCAACTCTTCAAATGTCATTTTTACTGTTTTTAAATTGTTGCAAAGGTAGCAATATATTTCCACAACCTTTCTATTAAAAAGAGAATTAATCGATTACAATGAAAATACGGCGAGACAGGTCGTGATTTATGCTTATTCATTTATGTAGTGAAAAATGAAATGCTAATCCACCGCCTGCCCGATTGCTGACAGTGATCGTGCCCCGATGCAACTCAACGGCATTCTTTACAATGGATAAACCAAGACCCGTTCCGCCGGTTTTTCGCGAACGGCCTTTGTCAACCCGATAGAAACGATCGAACAAATGCGACAAATGTTCCGCTGCAACACCCGCTCCTGTGTCGGAAAAGACAAAAAAGAAATGCGTGTCGTCTTCGCCCGTAAGAGCAATGCGCAACGAAACATTTTCGCCGGCATAGGAAATAGCATTATCCAGCAAATTGCGGAAAATAGAATAGACGAGCATCGGATTTGCTTTCAACCAAACCTCGCCACCAAAAGAAGTCTCTATTTGTATGTTTTTCTGTTGCAGCACTAAGGCCACATCCTGCACTACCTGATCAACCGTTTTATTTAAACAAAGCAATTCCATCTCCACCGCTTGAGGGGCTTCGTTCATTTCGTTGAGTAACAAAATATCCTGCAACAATTGATTCAACCGTTGTGCCTGAGCAAAACTGCGTTCAATGAAAAATTGCTGACGTTCTGCCGGCAGTGTGGGGTTATCGTGCAACGTCTCCATATAACCGATGATGCTGCTCAAAGGCGTTTTCAACTCATGTGCCACTTGATGCGTCAACTGCCGTCGAATGGTAGCATCGTGATCATTTTGCGCACGTTGCATTTGCGAGTTGAAACGATTGGAAAAATAAAATAACATGGCGGCGACTAAAAAAGTCAGCATCAGCCAGAAATAAAAATAAAGATTATCAGGCGACAAAAGAGAAGTAACGGTAACGTCGTAAGGCAATGCTGATCGGACATAACAAGAATTGAACAGCGTAGCATGATAATAATACCGCCTTCCGGTAGTGTGTGATATACGAATATCAGAACCGCTCCCTTTGGCACGAGCCAACACCACTTCAGGGCGCGTAAAATGATTTTCCATCCGTTCAACATGGTTCACGGCATTATCATAAGCCACCTTTCCGTTCAATCCTATTATCGTCACCCGTTCATCTTTATAAGGAAAGATAGCTATCAAGGAATCCATGCGCGCCAAAGAGCCGTGATGCGTGGTCATGTAATGAAACACCATCTCATTGGTATCGTTCAAAATAGTATTGAGCAAATTAGCTTTATAACGTTTCTCCCGATGGTACTGAAAAGCTAAAACCGATATGGCAAAAGCTAAAAACAGAAGAAGATAATAACCAAATAATTGTTTTTTCATAAAGCAGGGAATAAACAACAAATAGAGAACCACATAAGGCTAAAGAAATAAAGGCTAAAGAAATCGGTTAATTTGAAGATGAGAATCCGGCAATATGCTGATTTCATTGTCAATTGTCCATTTTGGGGTTCTTCTTTAACTTCCGGATTTCTAAAAGCTACTGACTACTATCGGCTGACGCTATGGCAAGTGCGGGACTAAATTGTTGCTCGACTGTCTGCCAGCACAAATGTATGTAAAGATTCACAATGTTTCAACGAACACGCATACCCGCATTTGCTATAGCGTTTGTTAGCAACTGGCCTTATTTGTCTTTAGTTAATTCGTCTTTCATTTTTGCTGCAATGTCGTGTCTGCCGTGCGTTTGGGTAGGCAAGCTCTTTGGCTGGTTTTGGTCGTGTGTCTGCTCTTTGTGCGACCAGCCAATGTGCTTGACTACGAAGGGTTGGCA
>DAHXOX010000092.1 GCA_027364655.1 Paludibacter sp.
TTCATCAATGTTGCGAACCAATTCTTCTACTTTACGAACGGATAAATGATTCTTGAGGATTTGTTCATATATAGCTAATTGCTTCGCTGGATTTTCTACCGTGATAAGTGCACGAGCATGTCCCATATCGATTTGTTTGTCCTTAATTGCCATTTGAATTTCAGCAGGCAATCGAAGGAGACGCAGATAATTTGCTACGGTGGCACGTTTTTTCCCGACACGTTCGCTTAGCCGCTCTTGTGTCATTTTATATTCTTCTTGCAGCCTTTGAAAGGTTAAAGCAATTTCAATGGCATTTAAATCTTCGCGTTGAAGATTTTCAATCAGCGCCATCTCCATCACCAAATCGTCCGCTGCCGTTTTGATGTAAGCGGGAATGGTTGTTAATCCGGCTAATTTAGATGCACGATAACGACGTTCACCGGCAATGATTTCATATTTTTCTTCATTGATCTTCCGTAGCGTAATGGGTTGAATGATACCTATTTCTCTAATAGAAGCTGCTAATTCGGCCAATGCTTCTTCGTCAAAGTGAGTACGTGGCTGATGTGGATTAGGATGAATCTGGTGAATCTCGATTTCATTAATCGACGAAGAGCCGCTTGTTGAAATCGGCTCTATATCAATGAGTGCGCTTAACCCACGACCCAAAGCATGTTTCTGTACCATAGTGTTCGTTTTATTTAGTGCTTTTCTTCTGTCGATAGTGGTTGTTTGTCAATCAGTTCTTTGGCTAAATCCATATAGTTTTGAGTTCCTTTCGATTCTTTGTCGTATAGAATCACCGGTTTTCCATGACTGGGTGCTTCGCTCAGTTTTACATTCCGTTGAATGACTGTGGTAAAGACTAAATTGCCAAAATGCTTTTGTACTTCGTGATATACCTGATTGGCAAGGCGCAATCTGTTGTCGTACATGGTGAGCAACAGACCTTCAATGGCCAATTCAGGATTAAGCCTTGTCTTGATTATTTTTATGGTATTCAGTAATTTACTGATTCCTTCCAACGCAAAATATTCGCACTGAACAGGAATAATCACAGAGTCGGATGCTGTGAGCGCATTTACCGTGATTAATCCTAATGAAGGCAAACAATCAATTAAAATATAGTCATAATTCTCTTTCAGCGGCTGCAATTGGCGACGCATGATTTTTTCGCGTTCGTCTATCTCGAGCATTTCAATTTCAGCTCCCACTAAATCGATATGTGAAGGAATGATAAATAAATTGGGAATATCGGTGGTGATGATGGCTTCGTCAGGTCGAATCTCCTCCACCAAACATTCGTAGATACTGTTTTTTACTGTACGTACATCGATGCCCAATCCAGAAGAAGCGTTTGCCTGAGGATCTGCATCAACTAACAACACTTTTTTATTGAGTGTCGCTAACGATGCTGCCAAATTGATGGCGGTGGTGGTTTTTCCTACGCCTCCTTTTTGATTTGCTAATGCAATTATTTTCCCCATAATTTTCTATTAATGTTCAATCTCTAATATTTGATTCCTAAGAAATTTCATTTTACGCCTTCAATACAGCTTCCATTTTTGCAATGATATGTTTGGCATCAATCGCTGTCAAACATTCGTTTGTGCCAAACCGACACGGCTTATTGCCATAAATGGAACAAGGTCGACAAGCCAATTCACGCTGGATAATTAGATCTTCCGATTGATTGAGTCCATAAAATCCAGCATAAGGATGGGTGGATCCCCAAATTGAAACTACCGGTATTGCAACCAATGATGCTAAATGTAGATTGGCCGAATCCATTGTCAACATGATGTCTAAGCATTTCATCAACATCACTTCTTCGTCTATTTCAAACCGATTGGCAGTAGAGTAAACATTCGAAAAAGTTTCTGCCCACTTTTTTAGTTGCGCCCCTTCTGTTTTGCCTGCACCAAACAAAAACAACGTTGTATCTTCTTTCTTGCTAAAATAGGCAATCACTTTTTCCAATATGTCGAGAGGTAATTGTTTCCCTTTGTGTTGTGCAAAAGGCGCAATACCAATCCATTTTCCCCGTTTTGTGCCATAAAACAACTCAAGCTCTGTGTTAATCCATTGTGTTTCGATGTTGAGCGAGAAATTGTGTAAATCGACTTCTTTTAATTCTAATGATTCAAATACCGCTTTATATCGTTCTGTTGTTGGTGTTAAGGGATGTGCTTGTTGGTATCCCTTTTCTGTCAATATTTCTTTATCTGATCTACCTTTATTTATTATTGCTACTTGTTTGCCGCTAATCCGAAAAAGAGCACGCAATAGTTTAGTGCGTAATACATCATGTAAATCAGCTATGGCATCAACTTTAAGATGCTGTAATTCAATGAAAAGTTTCAAAACCCCCAACCATCCCTTGTGTCGCCCATTTTTATCGAATGCAATAAACGTCAGATTGGGTAGGTCACGAAATAACGGTGCAACTATTGGCATCGATACCATGTAAAAGTGATGTTCTGGATTTTGAATGGCCATTTCGCGCACTACAGGAACAGCGATAGCAACATCTCCTAAAGCCGATAATCGAGTGATTACTATTTGCACTACTTAAATTCTTTTTAAGATGATAGACAAATTCGAGATGATTTAATCAGCTATCCATTAATGCTCCCTCAATGAAGCGGCGTTACTTTCCCTGATACAGCACCGGATTGAGTGCCGGATCATTGTACATTTTCATTTGTTTATAGACTTTCATCCACTTTTTTCCTTGCTCAATGTCATGTAACAATTGATCGATAGCCGTTGATAAATCTTGCTTCTGCTCCAAAAGCACGTATAATTTTTTTTCACATGCCATCCGATGTTCAGGCGTTGCCTCTTGCCGTTCGGTTTCTTGCTGCATGTGATAAATCTTTAGTATCAAAATGGATAACCGATCAATTGCCCATGCCGGACTTTCCGTGTTGATGGTTGCATCTGCTAAACGGGGAATGTCGTGATATTGTTCCCAAAAATAAGAATCGATCAGTTCTACCAAATCCGTGCGTTCTTGGTTCGAGTGGTCAATACGTCGTTTAATGGCTAATGCTTCCACCGGATCAATCTTCGGATTTCGAATAATATCTTCTAAATGCCATTGCACTGCATCTATCCAGTTTTTCTTAAATAAATGATACTCAATAGTATTATGATCGGGATAGAACAATGGCATCGCAGCATCAACGTCATTTGTCTCATGGTATTTTGCTGTAGCAGCCTCAAAAATCTTGGCACAAAGTGTACTAAACATAGTCAATATTCTCGACACGTAGCAATTAAAACGACGACAATATTTATTTCGTAGTGTATTGATTACGTGTCATTATATGAATTAATATTTATAATGATCAGGCTTGTAAGGTCCTTCTTTTGCAACTCCGATGTAAGCCGCTTGTTCCGAAGTAAGTTCTGTTAGTTTAACTCCCAGCTTATCTAAATGGAGACGAGCAACTTCTTCGTCAAGTTTTTTCGGCAACCGATAAACATTTACTTCGTATGGGTGCGTATATAATTCGATTTGTGCTAAAGTTTGGTTTGAGAATGAGTTACTCATTACAAACGAAGGGTGACCTGTGGCACAGCCTAAGTTTACCAAACGTCCGTCAGCTAATAAGAGAACAAAATGACCATCAGGGAATATGTATTTGTCCACTTGAGGTTTAATATTCTCGTGCACAATGCCTGGGAATGTTTTCAATTTTTCGACCTGAATCTCATTGTCAAAATGACCGATATTACATACAATGGAGCCGCTTTTCATCTTTTCGAGGTGCTCAATGCGAATAATATCACGATTACCGGTGGTAGTGACGTAAATATCACCTTCAGGCAGTGCATCTTCAACTGTGGCCACTTGAAATCCTTCCATTGCAGCCTGAAGCGCACAAATAGGATCAATTTCAGTGACAATGACCCGTGCGCCGTACGAGCGCATGGAGTGTGCCGATCCTTTTCCTACATCACCATAACCGCAAACAACTACAATTTTTCCGGCTAACATAATGTCAGTAGCTCTCTTGATCCCGTCAGCCAATGATTCGCGACATCCGTAGAGATTGTCAAATTTTGATTTGGTAACTGAATCATTCACATTGAAGGCAGGAAATAGCAATTTGCCTTCTTCCAACATTTGATAAAGACGGTGTACGCCTGTTGTGGTTTCTTCCGAGACGCCACGAATTTCGGGTACCATGCGTGTCCATAGTGTGTTGTCGTGTTGAAGGAGTTGTTTCAGTATGGCAATAAGTTGACGTTCGTCTTCGCCTTCGGCAGGTTGATCGAGTATTGATGCTTGTTTTTCGGCATTCAATCCTTTGTGAATCATTAAGGTGGCATCGCCGCCATCATCCACGATAAGATTTGGTCCTTTGTTTCCTTTAAACGTTAATGCTTGCAGAGTGCACCACCAATACTCTTTCAATGTTTCACCTTTCCATGCAAAGACAGGAATTCCGGCAGCAGCGATGGCAGCAGCGGCATGATCTTGTGTGGAATAAATGTTACAACTTGCCCAACGTACTTCAGCGCCTAAGGCAACTAATGTTTCAATGAGCACTGCCGTTTGGATCGTCATGTGAAGCGATCCGGTAATACGTGCATTCTTAAGTGGTTGTAGTTTACCGTATTTTTGACGCAATGCCATTAATCCGGGCATTTCTTTCTCGGCTAAGATGATTTCTTTACGGCCAAAACCGGCTAAGGTTATGTCGGCTACTTTGTAAGGCAAGGTTGAAAATAATGCTTCGTTCATAGCTATGTTTTCTTTGATAGAGTGAGTTATCTTGTTTGTATAAACAATTTTCGTGGGACAAAGATAGTTTTTATTTTTCAAAGTCAGGAAAGCTGTTTTGCAATTTTGCACTGAGCCAACGTGTGGCTCTTCCTTTTTTACTTCATTTGAATTTGCGATTTCAAGCGTAAAGTCCTACTTTTGCAGTGACTAAAAAGAAGGAATATCTTATGGTGAAAGTAATTTATAGAAAACTGATTCTGTTGTTGACGAAGCCTGAAGTTGCTTGGGGCGAATTTATGGCTGAAGGGAAACCTAATTATAACGTAGTCAATAAGTTCTGCTACCCGTTGATGTCGATCGCAGCCGGTGTTTTGTTAATCAGCGAAGCTTTATTTCGGCGCGCTCCGTTTCATGTGTTGTTGGTGCATAGCTTAATCTATTTCATTACTTTGTTCAGCTCTTTTTTCATTGTTCGCTATGTTTTAGCGATTTTGTTAGATAAACGTTACCATATTGCTGCTACCAAAGATCAACTCACGTTGGTGACAGGTTATTCGTTTTCGATTGTGTATCTCCTTTATATTTTAACGGCTATCTTTCCCGGTTTCTTTTTTCTGTGGGCGTTTTTTCTTTACACTCCTTATTTGGTTTGGATTGCTGCTGATGTCATATTCCAAATCCAACCGGAAGCACGTGGAATGTTAGTGTTGGGCCTTAGCGCATTAGTGGCCGGTGTGCCTTGGTTTATTAATCTGATTTTTAACGGTTTATTTCTATCTAATCTCCGATAATAACGATGCATCGCGCTTCTTCCATTGTCATCAAAAACAGACGTGCATCATTCGATTATGAATTGGTGGAACGTTTTGTGGCCGGATTACAGTTGTATGGCACTGAAATCAAAGCCATTCGTGAAGGGAAAGCGGGCTTGTCGGATGCCTATGGGCTGATGCTTCGCGGTGAATTGTGGATGAAGAATATGCATATTGCTGAATATTCCTTTGGTAACTTTGCCAACCACGAGGTACGTCGCGATCGCAAACTGTTGCTCACCAAACGTGAATTATCGAAACTCGTCCGCGCTACTAAAGAGACAGGGTTCACGATTGTACCTGTCAAATTGTTTATCAATGACCGAGGCCTTGCAAAATTGGAAATAGCGGTAGCGCGGGGGAAAAAGAATTATGATAAACGTCAATCACTTCGTGCAAAAGAAGATAAACGACAAATGGACAGAGAAATGAAGCGATAGCGTTTATTATTGCTTTTAATGTGTTTTTATCCCTCTGCGAGGGTTCATCCATAAATGCTGAAGATAATGCCAAAAATTTCAGGAAGAGGTTTTGCAATGCCTCAGTCGCCGATTCGAAAATTAATGCCATTGGCCGATAAAGCCAAAGCTCGTGGCATTAAAGTGTATCATCTCAATATTGGACAACCGGATGTTCCGACTCCTCCTATTGCGCTTGAAGCGTTGAAAAATATTGATCTGAAAATTTTGGAATATTCACCCAGCGACGGATTACTTAGTTTTCGTCAGAAGTTGGTAAAATATTATGCCAAATTCAATATCAACGTTTCGGTGGATGATATTATCATTACAACCGGAGGTTCCGAAGCGGTGAACATTGCTTTCTTGTCATGCCTCGATCCTGATGATGAAATCATTGTACCGGAACCGGCATACGCTAATTATACTGCATTTGCCATTGGTAGCGGCGCCATTGTACGTCCGGTAGTTTCTTCCATTGATGAAGGATTTCGGTTGCCACCTGTCGAAAAGTTTGAAGAGTTGATTACGCCTCGTACCAAAGGGATTATGATTTGTAATCCAAACAACCCTACAGGTTATCTCTACACACATGCCGAGTTGAACAAGATTCGTGACATTGTGAAAAAATACGATCTTTTCCTCTTTTCCGATGAGGTCTATCGTGAGTTTTGTTACACAGGTGCACCTTATATATCGGCTTTTCATCTCAAAGGTATTGAACATAATGTCGTTTTGATTGATTCTGTTTCAAAGCGTTATAGTGAATGCGGCATTCGTATCGGCGCTTTGGTTACCAAAAATGAAGATGTCAAACGAAGCGCTATGAAATTTTGTCAAGCACGGTTAAGTCCTCCTTTGATTGGCCAGATTATTGCCGAAGCTTCGTTGGATACGCCAGAAGAATATATGTTAAATGTTTATAACGAATATGTGGAACGTCGCAAGTTTATGATCGACGAACTTAATCGGATTCCCGGCGTCTATTCTCCTATCCCGATGGGTGCTTTCTACACCGTGGCGCGTTTGCCTATTGACGACTCCGATCGGTTTTGCGAATGGTTATTGTCAGAGTTTGATTACGAAGGTCAAACGGTGATGATGGCTCCTGCTTCAGGATTTTATACCAACAAAGGAGTTGGCCGCAACGAGGTACGTTTGGCTTACGTATTGAATATTCAAGAATTAGCCAAAGCAATGAAAGTGTTGCGCGTGGCGCTTGAACAGTATCCTTACCGTACGTTGTGATATCACCTTCCTGTCTCTTGTCATGTTCTATCGTTTAACTGCTTTATTCCTTGAATTTTCCATTTTTCATAGCAAAACGAATCCATTTCACCGACGACGGTAAGCGACGCGTCTCCCGTCCTGCTGTGCGCATAGCCATGTTGGGTATTGCTGTTGGTTTAATGGTCATGATGGTCACGTTAGCTATCGTGATGGGGTTTAAAAAAGAGGTGCGCAGTAAAATTGTAGGTTTTGGATCGCATATTCAGGTTATGCGTTTCGACAACAATTCAACGTATGAAACACGGCCTATTGCTGTATCCGATTCCATGATCGCTTCACTGGCTCATTTGTCCGGCATTCGCCATGTACAGCGTGTCGCTTCAAAGCCCGGAATCGTTAAGACAGAAGATCAGTTTCAGGGAGTTATCTTCAAAGGTGTCGGGAATGATTTTGACTGGAAATTCTTTCAACAAAACATGGTCGCAGGAACGCGTTTTGTTGAAAATGATTCATTGCCATCGAATCAAGTAGTTGTTTCAAAAGATATTGCCGACAAGCTCCATTTGAAAGTTGGAAGTAGTTTTATTGCCTATTTTCTTCAAACACGGCTTCAGGCGCGTAAATTTCATGTTGCGGGCATCTATTCAACCAATTTTGGCGATTTTGATAAGTTGTATATTTTGTGCGATATTCGCACTATTCAGCAGCTGAACGAGTGGCAACCCGATGAAATCAGCGAACTCGAAATCTCCATCAAAGACTTCAACCAGCTCGATGCCCTGAGCGATACTGTTTATTTTCACGTGGCGAATCGTGTTGATCGTAATGGAACAGCCTATTATTCTCAATCAATTAAAGACCTCAATCCGCAACTTTTTGCCTGGCTTGGTTTGTTTGACATGAATGTATGGGTTATTCTTATCCTGATGATGGCCGTTTCGGGTTTTGTGATGATTTCGGGCTTGTTGATTTTAATTTTGGAGCGCATTCAAATGATCGGTATTTTGAAGGCTTTGGGATGCTCTAATTGGGATATACGGAAAATATTTCTCTATCATTCCGGTTTCCTCATTTTGAAGGGCATGTTTTGGGGAAATCTTCTCTCTTTGACTTTCATTATTGTGCAACATACCACAGGACTCATTCCGCTCGATCCGACTAACTATTACGTTTCGGCTGTACCTGTTGATTTACATCTGGCGACGTTCTTGTTACTGAACCTTGCTGTGTTTGTCATTTCTACCATTATGTTGGTAGGTCCGTCCTATTTAATTACGAAAATATCGCCCGTTTCGGCAATTCGATATGAATAGGGCTTTATATTTGTGTTGTTTAAAATAATGCTATGAGAGCCATTGTTCTTGTTTCTAATGATTTGAGTACCGATCGTCGGGTGGAGCGCACCTGCTCTACGTTGCAGAAATGCGGCTATGAAGTGTTATTAGTAGGCCGTTTTCGCAAAAACAGCATGCCAATGGAGCCCCGTTTGTATCCGGTTCGTCGTTTACATCTTTGGTTCGAAACGCAGGCTATGTTTTATGCAGAACTGAACATCCGTTTTTTCTTCTTTCTTTTGTTCAAATCAGTGGATTTAATTTTTGTCAACGATTTGGACACGCTGTTAGCCGGATATCTTGTGACTTCTCTTCGTGGCAAAAGATTAATTTACGATAGTCACGAATATTTTACCGAAGTCCCTGAACTACAAAAGAATCCTTTTGCACGCAAAATGTGGTTGGCCATCGAGCAATGGATACTTCCCAAACTGAGAGATACCATCACCGTGAATCAGGCCATAGCTGACATCTACAATAAACAATATGGTATTCAGATGATTACCGTACGCAACGTGCCGTCGCAGCGTGTTCCGTTGGCCACGCCATTTCTTCATCTGAAATCCAAAAAAAAGGTTATGTTGTATCAAGGAGCATTGAATCGGGGCAGAGGACTCGAGTGGGTGATCGATGCCATGCCTTTGTTAGACAATGTCGTGCTGTGGATTTGTGGCGATGGTTATCTGCAGGACGAGATCAAGCAACGTGTCGAGGAGCGTAACGTGTCTGACCGTGTGCTTTTCTTTGGTAAAATCGATATTGAGCATTTGGAACATTACACCCGATGTGCTGACCTTGGTTTGTGTTTACTTTCCAATGAAGGTCTGAATTATTATTATTCTTCACCCAATCGTCTTTTCGATTTTATGCGTGTCGGTGTTCCTGTGCTGGCTACCGATTTCCCTGAAATACGAAATGTGGTTGAGAAATACCATACAGGCGAGTTGATTGATCACTACGAACCTGCTTTTTTGGCACAAACCATCGAACGCATGTTACAACAATGGGCAACAATGCCTGACAAAGCGCAGCGTTTCCACGACGCCGTCGAAGAGTTTTGCTGGGAAAACGAAGAACTCCACTTGCTCGAAGTCATTCAAAGAAACTGACCTGCTTTAGTCAATGAAGTTTCAAATGATTGTGACATGATGTTTCTTAAATCTTCATAGTTTTTTGTATAACCTATTTCTTTGAGTGAAGTGACAAAATCGGAATGTTTTCTTCCATTCCGATAATCAGGTTCTTTTGTCGGATGCTTCAGGTATCTTTCAAATGTAGTGGCAGGTTCACCCATATTGATCACTGCATGATAGAGTAGTACATCCTTTTTTCGGTAAATGGCTGATCCTGATATTTTTTTGCCATCAATGGCAATATCCGAAATTCCCTTCATCGAAAGGTTGTGAATCTCTTCTTTTTCCAACACTGAAATAATCAATGAGTTAATCTGGTCGAAAATATCTTTTGGCTGCAATCCGTTTGGCTGGTGAAAGGCAACTGCAACGATCAGATTATTGGGGGTAAGCATCACTGTTTGACCGCCTGATGGCCTTTTCAACACAGTGATGTTATCCTGTTTCACGTTTTCGATATATAGAGCTATCTCCGCTTTATTCGAAGCGCCGAGAATGATATACCTTTTGTCAGGAATCCAGATGAGGAATCGCTTTGTTGTGTCTGTAAGCAAATGAATATCGGGAAGATTGTAATCAGTCACGTTAGGTATAGTTTTATTTATGTATTGCTTTGTCCACTGCATCAAATCCTGCTTCCAAAAATATTTCCGATACAGTAGGATGCGCATGAATGGTTTGAGCCACATCATACACCGTACCTTCAATAGACATAAAAGCCGAGGCTTCTGCAATCATATCGGTGGCGTTGGCAGCTACAATCTGAACACCGAGCACTTGTCCGTATTTTTTGTCGGACAACATGCGGATTGATCCTTCTGTGTTTCCTTCGATCATGGCTTTCCCATTTGCTGACAAAGGGAATTCACTTATTTTATAATTGATTCCTTCATCTTTTATCGCCTGTTCCGTCATTCCAATCTGTGCAATTTCGGGCACTGTGTACATATTAATTGGATATATTTCGCCGTTAAAATTTGATTTGATTCCCTTAATCGTGTTGATTACATAAATTCCTTGCGCCGAAGCCACATGGGCCACAAAACTCTTGCCACTGACATCGCCAATGGCATAAACTCCTTTGAGGTTTGTCTCAAACTGGTCGGAGGTTTTAATAAATCCTCTCTCGGTGAGTTCAAGCGGAGTTTCACTGTCGAGAAGAATGGCTTTTCGCGAATTGCAATTGACAAGTAAGTCGCATTTAATTTTATTACCGCCAATCAATAATTCACCATTCACAAACTTTTCAGGATAATCATTGAGTATTAAATCAATCTTATCGGTGACGAGTTTTTTCGTGATATAAGCAATCAAATGATCGTCTAATCCATCCAAAAAATATGAGCTGTTGGCAACTAAGGTTACCTTTTTATCAATCAGTTTGAAAAACTGCGCCATCTCCACTGCCGAAACGTGATTACCCGTCACCACAATGTTTTCGGGAATCGAATCGAGCGAAAACAAGGTCTCCATTTCTGCTACGGGAGCATTGGCTAATGCATTGTCCATCGCTTTGGGCTTGGAACCTGTGGCAATAATAATATTTGAAGCCGTAATCTTTTTATCATCCACGTAAACCGAATGATCAGATCCTAATTTGGCTGTGCCTGTGATTAGCTCCACTCCATTCTTTTTTAGTAAATAATTAACACCGGCACTTAGCTTTTTGGTGATGCGGGTCGAGCGAGACTTGGTTTTGTTCCAGTTGAATGATAGCTTTCCGACATCGATGCCATCGATCCCGAACTCTTCCAAATGTTTGGATTTGTCGAAAAGCTTAGCGCTTTCTAAAATGGCTTTAGTGGGGATGCAACCCCAGTTGAGACACATCCCTCCAATATACTTTTTTTCCACAATGGCGGTTTTTAAACCAACTTGCCCTGCACGAATGGCTGCAACATATCCTGCAGGTCCTGCTCCTATAATCAAAACATCATAATCCATAATGAGTCTCCTTAAAATTAGGCTAATTGTTTGTAATCAAATTATTCCATCATCATCATCACAGGGTCTGACAAATATTCCAGAATACAATTCATGAATCTGGAAGCTTCGCCACCATCCACAATGCGGTGATCAACTGAAAGCGACAATGGTAAAACATTACCGACAACAATCTGATCGTTTTTGACAATTGGCTTTTGTACTATTCTGCCAATTCCAAGTATGCCTGCTTGCGGATAATTGATCACAGGAGTGGCATATATACCGCCAATAGAACCATAGTTTGTCAACGTAAATGTGCCATCTTTCATCTCTTCCAGTGTTAGTTTCCGTGCTTTAGCTTTATCGGACAATGCTGTTATCTTCTGCGCAATCTCCAAAATACTAAGCCTGTCGGCGTCTTTGATGACAGGAACAACTAACCCTTCGGGTGTGTCAATCGCAATGGCGATGTTATAGTAGTTTTTATAAATCATCCTGTCGTTTTCGAGATCAATTTGAGCGTTGAGCTGTCGGTGTTGTTTCAGTGCATTTACAGTAGCTTTCACAATAAACGGGAGATAGGTTAGTTTTGTGTTCTTATCGGTATAAATAGTTTTGTATCGTTCCCTGATGCTCATCAGATTACTAATTTCCACTTCTTCAAAAACAGACATGTGAGCGGCATTCAGCTTTGAGTTGATCATGTTTTTGGCTATCGCTTTCCGTATTTGCGTAAGTGGTTCGTAAGTAATCGATTCGCCAGCTGATGAAGGTTGTTGATAGGTTTCATGTTGCTCAACAGGTGTAGTTGATTTTTTAGTCGGGTGATAGGTTTCAATATCTGTTTTGGTAACTCTTCCCGAAGGTCCGGTGCCGGTAACCTGATTGATATCAATATTCAAATCTCTGGCCATAGCTCGGGCTAAAGGAGTTGCCAACACTTTTCTAAGCGGTTTCGTTTCCGGTTCTTGTTTTGACGAACCTTCATCGCTCGCTGCCAGCAGTGCATTTTTACCTGCTAATTCCATTGTGCCGACAACGGCTGCCCCTTCTTCTTCAATGGGAGCGGTCACGGGCGCTTGTGCTTCGGCCACGGCTTCTGCGCCAAATACGCCTTCCATTTCGATTTCCACCAACGGACTTCCTACGTGAACAATCTCACCCACATTGCCAAACGTGGCTGCGATCGTTCCATTTTTTGGAGATGGAATATCGGTAACCACTTTGTCGGTTTCCATGCGCACAAGCGCTTGTCCTGACTTCACTGCCTGACCTTTTGTCACATACCATTCAAGGATTGTGCCTTCTTCGAGTCCTTCGCCAATATCCGGAAAATTAAAAATATATCTCATTGCAGTTGCATGTTAGAAGTTAACGGTTCGTTCTATTTCGTAGAAAATCCGATCGGGCGTAATCATGTAAAAGTGTTCGCCTTTTGCCAATGGAACGATAGTATCAAATCCCATCACTCGTTTTGGTGGGGCTTCCAGATGTAGAAACGCCTCTTCGTTTACAATGGCCATCAGTTCGGCACCTACACTGAATGATGTCGGCGCTTCGGCAACAATCACGATTTTCCCCGTTTTCTTTACCGAGTTCACAATGGTTTCCTTATCAATCGGATAAATAGTGCGTAAATCAATTAATTCAACGGAAATTCCTGCTTCTTTGGCCATAACCAATGCTTTCTGGCATTCACGAATCATTGCTCCGAAAGCCACTACGGTAACATCTGTTCCTTCTGTAAGCACTTTTGCTTTGCCAATAGGGATAGTAAATTTACCATCGTTCACTTCTTGTTTAATGGCTCTGTAGATGCGCTTTGGTTCCATAAAAATAATGGGATCATCGCTTTCGATGGCGGCAATCATCAAGCCTTTTGCATCGTGTGGAGTTGATGGAATAACCACCTTCAATCCCGGAATATGAGCATATAAAGCTTCGGGACTTTCGGAGTGATGTTCTAGCGCATTGATTCCTCCACCATACGGAAATCGTATCACTAATGGAGCTTTGAATAATCCCCGCGAACGGTTATTCATCCGTGCAACATGTGAAACGATTTGATTAAATCCAGGATAGGTAAATCCGTCGAACTGAAGTTCCACAACCGGTCTTAATCCCGACAAAGCCATGCCAATCGCTGTCCCCACAATTGCTGATTCCGCAAGCGGTGAGTCGAACACGCGTTCAACGCCGTGTTTTTGTTGCAATCCTTCGGTGACTCTGAATACGCCGCCTTCCACGCCGGCATCTTCACCGTAAACCACCACTGTTTTATCTTCTGCAAGTTTAATATCTAATGCGTTATTTATTGCTTGAACTAAAGTCATTACACTCATTTTCTGTTCTCCTTCCATGTTAGAAATTGTTCATACTCTGTTTTTTGCCTTTTCAAATCGTCTGGCATTTCCACATACATGTGCTGAAAAACGTCGTCAAGTTGATAAGGTGTGAAGTTTTCGGCTTCTTCAAATTGTTTATCCACCTCAAGCTTGTATGCTTCAATTAGTTTCTCTTCATTTTCTTTCCAAATTCCTTTTTGATCCATGTATTTCTTCATACGTATTAACGGATCGGCTTTTGCCCATTCTTCTTCTTCTGTTTTATTTCTGTATTTTGTGGGATCGTCGGAAGTTGTATGTGCACCTTTCCGATACGTCAATGCTTCAATCAATACAGGCCCATTCCCGGCTCTGGCATAGTCAAAGGCTTCTTTGTAGGCAACGTACATGGCAAAAAAATCATTTCCATCCACTTTAATTCCGGGAATGCCGAATCCGTATGCTTTGATAGCCAGGTTAATGGATTTTGTTTGACTGCGAACTGGTACGGAAATGGCATACTGGTTATTTTGAATGGTAAACACGACGGGCACTTGCCAAACACCGGCAAAATTGAGTGCTTCGCTAAAATCGCCTTCGGAAGTGCCTCCGTCGCCGACATAAGCAAACGCCACTTCATCCTTTTTAAGGTACTTGATGGTATATCCGATTCCAACGGCATGAAGCAACTGCGAAGCAATGGGAATTGACCATGGAAGCATGTGATGTGCATTTTTATAATTGCTGCCTTCTTCGTTTCCCATGTAATAAAGAAAGATTTCTTTCAACGTCACCCCCTTTGCTAACCATGCGCCAAGCTCACGAAAAACCGGTACTAACCAATCGTCAGTTCTCATAATGGCGCCAGCAGCAACCGAAATGGCTTCCTGGCCCATGTTTGGCGGATAGGTGTACATGCGTCCCTGCCGTTGAAACGAGACTGCCATTTCATCAGCTACACGAGCAAAAAGCATGGCTTTGTAAGCTTTTATGACTGTTTCATCATCTAAATCAGGCATTAATGCCTGATTTAGCACTACTCCCTCATTGTCAATAAGTCTGAATGTTTTATCTTCTTTTGGGTCAAAATCATTAAAGATCATAGTAAGAAAGTTTTAATAATATATAATTGACTGTTGCCAACGAACCAAAGATAGCATTTTATATGAGATTTGCAATTTTTGGCTACTCTATTTAACTTCATTTGTGCTGTTTTCAGAGGAAGAATCACGTTAGGATGAAAGTATTTCAACTTGCTTCATTAAGGTGGTTTTAAAGCATTTATGGTGATAGAATTAAGGGATCATAAAGAGACCGCCTAAAGTATTTGTAAATACTTTAGGCGGTCTCTTTATGCATGATACAAAACAATTACAGAGAATATAAAAAACTTAATTACTATGCTTTTTTCAGTAGCTCTTCATAAACTGCAAGCAATTTCTGCAGAATTATGTTTCTATCAAACTGAATAATGAGTTGTTTTGAAATGGCTGAGCCTTCCTGATAATAAGCAAAAGAAGCGATCATCTGTTTTGTCATCTCCACAAATTTGTCAGTGGTTTTAGCTTTCAAATAGGGATTCTCGTACAAAGAAACATATTCAGGTATGTCTCTAAAAATAACAGGTATTCCACTTGCTGCTGCTTCAATGGGAGCCAATGGACAATTTTCCTGATAAGAAGGGAAAAGCATCAAATCAGCTGCGGCATATATTAACGGCATAGTATCTAAGTCATACATTCCGGCAAAGTGCATATTTGGTTTTGCGTGGGCAATTCGCTCGTCTATCCGCGAAATCCCCTCAGTCATCATTTTAAAAGGACGTCCACCAACCCATACAAATTCAGCTTCGGGTACTTGTTCAGACACGTCAACAAAGTCTTCAACCCCTTTCCGTGCTTGCAATTGACCAACGCCGAGCACAACAAAAGCATCTTCTTTTATTCCCAAAAGGGCGCGTCCTTTTTTGCGATTTTCGTCGGTTCGTTGCCACTTTTCAATTGGAATGGGATTGTTGATATTTACAATGTTAGTTTTAGCACCAATTTCCAATATTGCCTCGTGAACGCGTGGTGAGATGGCGATGCAAACATCTGCATACGAATACACTTGTTTAAAATACCATTTGACAAAAGGCATCCATAGTCGCCACATTGGTAAGGAACCTTTGATCGAATCAGGAATGACATGTGTTGTCAATACTCGTTTGTGCTTGTATGGAAAACCTTTCATAAAATAGTACGGTCCATAAGTATGACTATGAAAAATATCTCCTTTCTTTTTTTCATTATTAATAATCACTTCAATGCCTTCTTTTGATTTTAAAAGATCGACGTGATCGACAAAGGCTGTATGTACTCCGTTGCCTTTAATGTGAAAGACTGTTTCTGAAATAACATGAATTTTCATCGATATCAAATAAGTTAAAGCCTATTGCAGTTTGGCTGATATGTATTTATTAGTAGTGCCCAAGGATTTTTGCGCATTAAATGATACGCGTTTGCGAAATGTTTTTTTAAGCTATCAGGAAGAAATTTCTTCTTCGTCTTTTTGTTTGAATATCTTTACCGTAAAAATTACAATCATAATGACAGGAATAACTAATAAGAAATAAGGCAAATAAACTATATCCTGAGACACTTTATTCCAATGAGGGGCAGCAAGATAGCCGATTGATATATAAAAAACTGCCCAAATAAAAGAGGTAAGGGCGATGGTAGAAAAATAATGCGAAGATTTTACATGCAGCAATCCGCATATAACGGCTGCATATCCACGTATAAAAGGAGTTAATCGACTTAAAAATATTCCTTTCCATCCTTGTTTGTTGATGTTATCTGACATTTTTTCCATGCGTTTTTGTGATATGGGAAACCAGCGTGGTCTTTTTTCCAAAAGAAGTTTCCCTAAAAAATAGAATACAACGTATAGGAAAGTTGCTGCCATAAAATCAGCGATAAAAGCAATAAAAATGATTTCTGGTAGAAGGAACAGCCCTGAATAGGCGAGATATCCTGAAAAAATAAGGACCATTTCGTTGGGTAGTGGAGTGGGAGCACCTATCTCTTGTAAAAAAAGGAATCCAAAAATGACTATAAGACCATATTCCGTTACGTAATGTATAAATTCAATGGGCATAAGAGTTTTAGCTTGATTTCAGTGAAAAAAATGAATACTTTTGTTTGCAAAGATAATCTCATTTTGTTACAAAACGGTTACGGTTAAAGGAGTTTTTAATGATAAAAATTGGAATGTAGCTATACCGAAATGACTAATTGTGCAAAATTAAAAATTTCAAAAAAAATTTCCGTGATCTTTTATGGCAATTTTGAATTTGGGTTTCGTTACTGATTTTACAATCACATTACTTCATCTAAAACTCCCATATTTGCATTTTGATATTGCTCAAATTTGGTTATCTTTGTAAACGAAAAACAAAGCATTTTTTATTCTAAAATCCATTGATTATAATATGATTACGACTGAACAACTGAAAGCAGTGTCAGAACGCGAGGACGCGTTGAGGAGGTATCTTTGACATTGACGAAAAATTAATACAACTCGAAGAAGAAGAACGTCGCACACATGCTGAAAACTTTTGGGAAGACCAAAAAGCAGCTGAAGAACAGATGAAAAAGGTGCGAGGTATCAAAATGTGGGTAGATCATTATAATGAAGTAAATTCTGCAGTAAGTGAATTGGAATTAGCCTTTGATTTTTTGAAAGAAGGCGTTGCTGAAGAAAAGGAAGTCGATGATGCTTACCAACATGCAATAAGCTTGATAGAAGAACTCGAATTGCTGAACATGTTGAGGCGTGAAGAAGATAAATTAGGAGCTGTATTGAAAATTAACGCAGGTGCCGGTGGAACCGAAAGTCAGGATTGGGCGTCTATGCTTTTTCGTCTTTATCAACGCTGGTGCGAATCAAAAGGCTATAAGGTGACCATTACTAACTGGTTGGATGGAGACGAAGCTGGTATAAAAACAGTTACCATGCAAATTGAAGGAGAGTATGCTTATGGCTATTTAAAAAGCGAAAATGGTGTTCATCGTTTGGTGCGCGTTTCTCCTTACAACGCACAAGGTAAACGGATGACCTCGTTTGCGTCGGTATTTGTAGTCCCTTTAGTGGATGATAGCATTGAAATTATCATTAATCCTACTGACATTGAATGGGATACGTTTCGTTCTTCAGGTGCCGGTGGCCAAAACGTGAACAAAGTGGAAACGGGTGTTAGGTTGCATCACTTACCGACTGGCATTGTTATTGAAAATACGGAAAGTAGATCGCAATTTGGTAATAAAGATAATGCATTACGATTACTCAAATCGCAACTGTATGAAATGGAGTTGGAGAAACGGCGTCAGGCACAACAAAAAGTGGAAGCCGGCAAAAAGAAAATAGAGTGGGGGTCTCAAATCAGAAGTTATGTTTTTGATGACCGACGCGTGAAAGATCACCGCACAAACTATCAGACTTCCAACGTGCAAAGTGTTATGGATGGCGATATTGACGAATTTATTAAAGCCTATTTGATGGAATTTGGTGATCAATAAAAAATTCATTATCAAATTTCATGGAGCTTAATAAAACGACGTTGAAATAATTATTTTTTGTAACTTGCGACTTCATTATGCTCGAGACTGAGTTCGATGAAGCTCGCCAAAATGACATATATGACTAAAAAAGTATTATTGATGATTCTCGATGGTTGGGGAATCGGCAATCAATCGAAAGCAAATGTAATTGCACAGACACCTACTCCATATTGGGATTCGTTGTTAAATCAATATCCTCATTCTCAATTGGAAGCATCAGGAGAAAACGTAGGGTTACCGGATGGACAGATGGGAAATTCGGAAGTCGGCCACTTAAATATTGGAGCCGGTCGTGTTGTATATCAAGATTTAGTGAAAATCAATATTGCTTGCCGCGATCACTCTATTTTTGAAAATAAAGAAATCGTTAAAGCCTATCGTTATGCTAAAGAACAAAATAAACAAATTCACTTGCTGGGTTTGGTTTCGGATGGCGGAGTTCACAGCTCATTGGATCATGTTTTTACCCTGACAGATATTGCTAAATCGTATGGCATCGACAAAACGTTTGTTCATTGCTTTATGGATGGCCGCGATACAGATCCTCGTAGTGGAAAGGGTTTTATTGAAGCATTAGAGAATCATTTATCACAATCTACCGGACGTATTGCTTCCATTATTGGACGTTATTATGCAATGGATCGCGATAAACGATGGGATCGGGTCAAGGAAGCTTACGATTTGCTCGTGAATGGTCATGGAACTCCTTCAACTAACATGGTGGAAGCTATGCAACAATCATATGAAGCAGGTGTTACCGATGAATTTATTCACCCAATTGTACATATTGACCAAAACGGATTGCCATTAGCCACGATTGAAGCGGGTGATGTTGTCATCTTCTTTAACTTTCGTAACGATCGTGCTAAAGAGCTAACGCAGGTTTTGACACAACAAGATATGCCTGAACAAGGAATGCATACCGTCCCGTTGCATTTTTGTACCATGACTCCGTATGATGCGTCCTTCAAAGGATTGCATATTCTGTTTGATAAAGATAATGTGCAGAATACGTTAGGCGAGATCGTTGCAAAAGCAGGAATGAAGCAGTTGCGCATTGCTGAAACAGAAAAGTATGCACATGTTACTTTTTTCTTTTCAGGTGGTCGCGAAGCACCTTTTGAGAATGAAGAACGCATCTTGGTTTCATCTCCCAAAGTGGCAACGTATGATTTGCAGCCGGAGATGAGTGCATTTGAAGTAGCAGGTAAATTAACGGAAGTTATTCAACAACAAACATTTGATTATATCACCGTCAATTTTGCCAATGGCGATATGGTGGGTCATACGGGTGTTTACACTGCTATCCAAAAAGCGGTGATGGTTGTTGATCATTGTTTAGAGCAAGTGGTTGAAGCTGCAAAAGCAAATGGATATGATGTGATTATCATTGCCGATCATGGTAATGCCGATTACGCGGTGAATACTGACGGGACGCCCAATACGGCACACTCACTTAATCCGGTTCCTTTTGTTTATGTTTCTGAGCAGCAACAAGTAAAAGTGCAGAATGGTATTTTGGCTGATGTGGCACCTTCAATTTGTGCTTTGCTCAACATTGAACAACCTAAAGACATGACGGGGAAGAATTTAATTCATATATAAAAAGCAAAGCAGAAAGATGATGATTTTGGAGTCTTCTTTCTACTTTACTTATTTTGATAAAACAAGGTTGTGACAAATACTTTTTCTCCGAGATTATCGTTATAAAATTAAACGTTCTGGAGGGCAGTGTATGAGAAAAATTTGGCTTTGTTTGATGGTTTTACTTGGCATCAATGCTGCAACAACATTGTTTGCTCAAGATAATGGTTTTCGTGAAATAGACGATCGACCGTGGCACTATGGATTTGTGTTAGGTATCAATGCCTATAGTTTTGGCGTGACACCGGTTAATGCAACTAAAGGAGCCCAAGTCTCATCGGTTTCTCCGGGTTTTTCTGTTGGGATAATCGGTGATATGCGGTTATCAAAATTTTTCAACCTTCGTTTTGTGCCAACACTAAATTTCGCAGATCGAACGATTTCTTATGAAGATCCATCGTTATCCCCTTCCATACAAACGGTGAAATCGTCGATTGTCGATTTGCCAATTTACTTAAAATATCGTTCGATATGGTATGGTCGTTCTCGCCCGTATTTATTGTTTGGTGGTGGAATCACCTATGATTTAGGCCGTGACAATACGCAGCCTGTTTTACTCAAACCTTCCGATTTTTACGTAGCAGTTGGTGTAGGATGTGATTTTTATTTTGATTTCTTCCGTTTGGCGCCTGAACTGAAGTTTTGCTTCGGGCTGAATAACTTGTTGACCCCAACTTCGGCTCGTACAACAGGGACTTTTGGGAATCCACAATTTACCGACGAACTGTCGAAGTTGACTTCGCGAGTAGTAGTTTTGAGCTTTAATTTTGAATGATCACTCCGTTGCGAGAAAATTGGCAATCAATGATTTGACACGAGGTACTGTTTCCAAAATATTTTTGTTCATCACTATTACATCAAATTGAGGCGCAAATTCCATTTCTGAAGCTGCTTTTGAAAGACGCTCGACGATTACTTCGGGAGCATCTGTTCCGCGATGTTCCAATCTATTTTTTAATTCTTCGATTGAAGGTGGTTGCACAAAAACGGCTAACGCACGGCTACCAAAATATTTTTTGAGTTTCAAGCCTCCTTTCACATCAACATCAAATAGAAGATTTGTTCCGGTAGAGAGCGCTCGTTCAACTTCGCTTTTCAGCGTTCCATAAAATTTATTGGGATAAACTTCTTCGTATTCAATAAATTCATGATTGTCAATTTTGTAAAGAAATTCTTCTGTGGAGAGAAAAAAGTATTCCACTCCATTTTGCTCGTTTCCTCGCGGAGGTCGATTCGTAGCCGAAATGGAGAATTGGAACGGGTGATCCCCTTTTAATAAATGATTAATCAACGTGCTTTTGCCCGCTCCGGATGGCGCTGAAAATATGATTACTTTTCCCTGAGTCATCGGTACGTGTTTTTACTGGTTATAAAACATTAAAAACCTGCTCTTTGATTTGTTCCAGATCATCTTTCATCAACACCACTATTTTTTGCATTTCACTGTGATTGGCTTTTGACCCTAATGTGTTGATTTCCCGACCCATTTCTTGTGCAATGAAACCAAGTTTTTTACCCGGACTGGTTTCCGTTGTCATCGTAGTGCGGAAATAGTCGAGATGATTTTGCAGTCGCATTTTTTCTTCGTTCACGTCTAATTTTTCAATGTAATAGATCAATTCCTGTTCAAACCGATCAGCATTGTAATTTTCGCTGACATTTTGTAACCCTTCACGCAATCTGTTCTTAACGCGATCAATACGTTCTGTTTCATATTGTGATACGGAATCGAGTAACTGGTTGATATGGATCAGTTTTTCATCAAAAAGTTTTTCTAAAGAACGACCTTCTTGCATCCGAAATTCTTCTACTTGTTGTAAGGCATCAAGCGTAACTTGTAGAACCGTTTCCCATTCATCTTCATCAAGTATTTGCTCCTCGTTTTCAAATACTTGTGGAAGTCGAAGAAGAATATCGAACCAATTCTTGGGTTGCGGAATTTCAGTCAATTCTGCTAATTGGCAAATTTGGTCATAGTAACTTTTGAATGCTGCTATGTTGATTTGCTGAGTGATTTTTTCGTTCGGATTTGAGATTAGGATGGATGCTTCCGCTTTTCCTCTTTCTAAATGTTGAGTAATCACTTTTCTCAATTCCAACTCCTTCTCACGAAATGCAGATGGCATACGAAGGGAAATATCAATTTGTTTACTGTTCAGAGTTTTTATTTCTACAGTGATTTGTTTATGAGCTATTTCACGGGAAATTTTCCCATAGCCGGTCATTGATTGAAGCATGGCGCTAAGTGATTAAAAATTAGAATGCAAATGTACGGGTTTTGGGTTAAAAAGTGTACATTTGCAAATTAATTTTGTTGTTCAATTATTCCATACTCATAACCTGTTATCCGTATTTTCTTTATGTCTGTCATTCTTCATATTGAAACGTCTACGTCTGTTTGTTCGGCAGCTTTGTCAGTGGATGGAAAACTCGTTTCTGATCGCATCTCGTTTGATGGTCCATCTCATGCTGTGCTTTTAGCTCCATTTGTGGATGAAATTTTATGCGATATGCGAAACCAGGACATACGCCCAGATGCCGTTGCTGTAAGTTGTGGACCCGGTTCATATACAGGTTTACGCATAGGAGTCTCTATGGCAAAAGGTCTTTGCTATGGTTGGAATGTGCCGTTGATTGCTATAAATACGCTTGAATTGTTGGCTTATAGTGCATTAAAAGCAACAACATTGGATGAGTCTTCACTGCTTTGTCCCATGATTGATGCCCGACGCATGGAAGTTTTCTCAGCTATTTTCGATCAACACTTACAATGTGTTCGTCCAATAGCCGCTGATATTGTTGATGATAAAACTTATTTGCCGTGGTTGGAAAACAATTCGATGCTCTTTTTTGGAAATGGAGCTGACAAATGTCGAATACATATTACTCAACCAAACGCTCAATTTGTTACAGACATTGTTCCAAAAGCAAATGAAATGATTGAGTTGGCAGAAAGAGCGTTTCTGAAAGGTCAATTTGTGGATACTGCTTATTTTGAACCATTTTACTTAAAAGATTTTGTGGCTACTGTACCAAAAAATAAGGTATTGTAATGGATTGATTTTCCATTTATCCGCATTTCCAAATAAATTCACATGAAAATCAATGTCAAAGGATACCCTTACATTTTCTGACAATGAAAAAGCCAATTTGGCATTGGGTTTCATTCAAAATACGAACCGACACCTTTTTCTGACCGGCAAAGCGGGAACAGGCAAGACAACTTTTTTGAAACAACTCAAAACGATTTCTTCCAAACGGATGATTGTCGTAGCACCAACAGGTGTGGCTGCATTGAATGCGGAAGGAGTGACCATCCATTCATTTTTTGCGTTACCACTTTCTCCGTTTATTCCTGTACAAGAAAACGGTTCGAACGAAAAATCGCTTTCCCGTACAAAAATAGCTATTATTCGAAATTTGGACTTACTAATAATAGACGAAATAAGCATGGTTCGTGCCGATTTGTTGGATGCCATTGATGCCTCGTTGCGTCGTTACAGAAGGCGAAAAGACCCTTTTGGCGGTGTACAACTGTTGATGATTGGCGATTTGCAACAATTGCCGCCTGTGGTTACCGACGCTGACAAAGAGCTTTTAGAGTCGTATTACAAGACCTCCTATTTTTTCGGCAGTTATGCTTTACAACGAGCTCATTTTGTAACCATTGAGTTGGAACATGTTTACCGACAACGTGATGCAGAGTTTATTCGCTTGCTCAATGCGGTGCGCGAAAATCGTTTACAGTCTGATGTTTATCAGTTGTTACGAAACCGCTATATGCCAAATTTTCAATCAGATGATCATGTCATTTTAACTACCCATAATAATCAGGCACAACGCGTTAACATAGATCATCTGAATCGCTTAACCAAACCTTCCCGTTTTTTTAAAGCGGTCGTCTCAGGAGAATTTTCGGAGTCAGCTTATCCAACTGAGGCTCGTTTGGAGTTAAAAGAAGGTGCTCGTGTCATGTTTCTGAAAAATGATCCTTCGGAAGACAAAGCATTTTATAATGGTAAGATAGGTATCATTACTTCATTCAATAAAGAGTCAGTTTCGGTGAAGTGCGATGGAGATATCGAACCCATCACTATTTCTCCTATGGAATGGAACAATATGCAATATAGTTTCAATGAAGAGACACACGAAGTTGTTGAAAAAACTATTGGTACATTTTTGCAAATTCCACTAAAATTAGCTTGGGCAATTACCATTCATAAAAGTCAGGGATTAACCTTCGATCGTGTGATGATTGACGCTAAAGCGGCTTTTGCTCACGGACAAATTTATGTAGCGTTGAGTCGTTGTCGTTCATTGGAAGGCTTGATATTAACCTCATTATTTAGCGAGAGGGCATTAATACTCGATCAAGAAGTGGTTGATTTTACCCAACTTTGTGAACAAGAGCAACCAACTGCAACTATGCTGGAAAAAGCTCAAGAGGAATATGTTTATCAATTATTGTTTGAGCTGTTTGATTTTGTCCCTATAAAGCAAGCTTTGGCTAATTTGCTTCATCAGCTTTATGAACACGAAGCGATAATTGTCGGAATGAAATTTGATGACATTCGCAAAATGAGCAGTGATTTTGAACGTGAAGTTTTAGAGGTTAATGATCGATTTCAAACTCAGATAAAATCGCTTTTACAATCAACTGAAAATGTTGAAAATAACCATCAGTTGCAAGAGAGAGTTAAGAAATCGATTCCTTATTTTGTTGATAAAATTGAAACCATCATTCTCTCGGTATTGAAAACAAGGCAATTTGAAACCGATAACCAAACAGTCAAGAAAACATTGGATGAACAAATGTTACAACTTCGTGAACTGACATGGACAAAAATGAGTTGTTTCAAAAGTTGTACGGAAGGTTTTAAAATTCAGCAATATGTCACTGCAAGAACCAATGCAATTTCGTTGTTTGAACAAGAAATAAATAAGGAACGTGCTCAAAATCATATCACTAAAATTTCCATGACGCATCAAGAACTTTATTTGCAATTGCGGGCATGGAGAAATGCAAAGGCGGTTGATTTGGGCGTTGATCCTCACGCTATTTTGCGCCAAACATCGATGGAAAAGATTTGCTCTACGTTGCCTTCGTCTAAAAAAGATTTAGGTTTAATCAAAGGAGTTGGAGCCAAGCGGATGCGACAGTTTGGAGATGAAATGTTGGAAATAATTGTTGAATATCTAAAAATGAAAGGGCTGATGACAACAATGGATTTGCACAAAAAAATACAATATAAAATACATTCTCAAAATGATGATGAATCGTTTTTTTGAGAATATATTGGATGGAAAAGAGTTAGACAAAATCAGAATCATTGGAATTTGAAATAGGTAAAAAATGAAGCGTAATGTATTTATGAGTTTAATGTTGGTGTTGTGGCTGTTTTCAACGTCGTTGAGTGAGGCGCAACCATATCAAGTGGGGATATGTTTGAGTGGGGGCGGAGCATTGGGTTTTGCACACATTGGTGTATTAGAAGCGTTACAAGAAAGTGGCATTTACCCGCAAATTATTTCAGGAACCAGCATGGGAGCCGTAGTTGGTGCTTTTTATGCAGCCGGTTATACACCTCACGAATTATTAGATATCATTCAGCACGAAAAATTGTATAAAACAGACAAAATCATACGGTTTCGGCTTGGAAAAAATAAAACCGGATTTTCTGATCATGTCCCATTGTGCAATGTGCTGAAAAAATATATCCCCGACGATAATTACGATAGTTTACCTAAACCTTTTTATTCGTGTGCCACAAACTTAAGTACGGGAGAAGTTGAATATACCTCGCATGGAGGTAATTTAAGTAAGCATGTAGCTGCGTCTGCTTCCATTCCCGGCATTTTTGAAGCAGTAAAAATAGATTCTTGCTATTATGTCGATGGGGGAGTGTTGAATAACCTACCGGCACAACCCATCCGCCCATTGTGTAAAATGGAAATTTCGGTAGTAATCAGTCCGTTTACGCCTTATCCAAAAATTAAAAACTTATCGGATGTCTTGCATGATGTTCTCAAGGTAATGTCGAAAAGCAATACTCGAGCCGGCCGTGATATGTCTGATTATGTGATTAATGTTAACATAGACCCTCGCTTGGATATGTTTAGCTTCAAGAATTACAAAGATATTTATTTTGCGGGCTATAAAATTGGAAAAGAATTTATATCCAAACATCCTGAAATGCTGAAATATGCGACTCCTAAAGTTCTACCATCGCCCGCAGTATTAACTGATACTATTTCAAATGTTCATCATTAATATGTTGTTTAGTAACGATATATATATTTATTGGAAGGATAGCATAGGATGAGAAAAACAATCATAGATTTATTTGAGCAAGCTGTAGAAAATTATCCGACAAACAGCTTTTTGTTTGAAAAGCAAGGCACTGTTTTTCAAGAAACCGCCTATTTAAAAACGCGTGAAAAAGTTTATCAATTAGGTGCTGGGTTAGTTGCTCTTGGTGTTACGAAAGGCGATCACGCAGCCTTGCTGTCAGAAGGAAGAAACTTATGGATAATGAGTGAATTAGCGATCTTTTATGCTGGAGCTATCAATGTCCCGCTTTCCGTGAAATTGGAAGAAAGTAATGATTTGCTGTTCAGATTGCAACATGCAGAAGTATATTATCTTTTTGTTTCTGCCACACAATTACCAAAGATTCGCACCATAAAGCATGACTTGCCTTTAATAAAGCAGATTATCGTGTTTGATGATCTGCCTACTTATGAAGATAAAGAAATGTCAATCAATCAGTTGTTTGATATGGGGCGAGATTACTTAACTGCTCACTCCTTAAAACAATTTTTAGCTATTGGGCAATCATTGAATAATGATGATATTGCTACCATTACCTACACATCAGGCACTACTGCTGAACCCAAAGGAGTGATGTTAACACACCGCAACTACACGGCTAATGTCGAACAGTCGCTCACGTTATTGTCGATTCCCGAAACATGGCGAACATTAATTATTCTTCCATTAGATCATTGTTTTGCACATGTGGTTGGTTTCTATATTTTTATGACATCAGGAGCCGGCGTTGCAACTGTCCAAACAGGAAAAACAGCTTTAGAGACATTGAAAAATATCCCTGTCAACATCAAAGAGGTGAAACCTCACTTGATATTGAGTGTTCCCGCGTTAGCAAAGAGTTTCCGCAAAAACATTGAAAACGGAGTAAGGGCACAAGGAAAAATCACCAATTTATTATTTCATTTTGCGTTGAAAGTAGTTTACATCTATAATCTACCAGGAGTTTCAAAAAAAAGCTTATGGCAAAAATTGTTGTTCCCGTTGGTACGCCTTTTCGATAAAATCCTTTTCTCCAAATTGCGGGAATCATTTGGGGGGAATCTCCAATTTTTTATTGGTGGCGGAGCCTTGTTGGATATGGAATTGCAGCAATTCTTTTATGCCCTTGGAATTCCGATGTTTCAAGGTTATGGTCTGTCTGAAGCAACGCCTGTGATCTCATCCAATAGTCCAATCAATCATCTGTTAGGTTCTTCAGGGAAATTAGTGCGTCCATTGAATTTGAAGATCATTGACAGCCAAGGTGACGAACTTCCGTTAGGTGAAGTCGGGGAAATCATTGTGCGTGGTGAAAATGTGATGGCTGGTTATTGGAAAAATATTAGTTCAACACGCGACGTATTACGTGATGGTTGGTTACATACAGGCGATATGGGTTACATGAACCAAACTGGATTTTTATATGTTTTAGGTCGATTTAAAAGCCTTTTGATTGGCAACGACGGCGAAAAATATAGTCCAGAAGGCATCGAAGAAGCACTTGTTTCTAATTCACATCATATCGATCAACTGTTTTTGCACAATAATCAAAAAGCTTACACCGTAGCATTGATAGTTCCTAATCGTGATTCTCTTAAACGCCACGTGAAACACGAGATATCTACCCGTGAAGGTAAAATGGAGGCGATTCAACTTATTTTGCATGATATCAATAAATTCAGAAGTGGAGGAGTTCATGCAGGTATGTTTCCAGAACGATGGCTGCCTACCGCATTTGCCATTCTTTCAGAGCCATTTACAGAAAAAAATCGGATGATTAACAGTACACTTAAAGTTGCAAGAGGCGAAGTCGAATCTGTTTATAAAGAGACATTGGATTTTCTTTACACACCTGATGGAAAGATAGTTACAAATGATCGAAACACGGCAAATATTTTTTAAAATCATCATTGACAAAGAGGTCTGCTACTATAGAAACACCTGATAAACTTAGATAATTGATTATATGATAGATATTTCCCAGTTTGAAAACAAAAAAATGGCGCTCTATACATTGGGATGCCGTCTCAACTTTGCAGAAACTTCCACCATTGGCCGTCAATTGGTTGAAGCTGGGTTTCACAAGGTAAAAGCCGGTGAAAAAGCGGATGTGTGTGTCATTAATACGTGTACCGTTACTGATTTAGCGGATAAAAAATCACGGCAAGCTATTCACCGCCTTATCCGGCAGCATCCCACCGCATTTATTGTAGTGACTGGCTGTTATGCACAGCTGAAACCTGAAGAAGTGAGTTTGCTGGAAGGCGTAGATTTAGTATTGGGTGCTAATGAAAAATTCGATATACTTCAGTATTTGAATTCTTTAGAAAAAAAATCGGAAGCAGATATTCAGCATGTGAATAGCAAGAATATTGACGTATTTTCCCCATCTCTGTCACACGAAGACCGCACTCGGTTTTTCTTGAAAGTTCAAGATGGCTGTGATTATCAATGTAGTTATTGCACCATTCCATTGGCTCGAGGTAAGAGTCGCAATGGTACGATTCTCAATATTGTGACTCTTGCACAACAAGCTGCCGCAGAAGGCGCTAAAGAAATTGTGCTTACAGGTGTCAATATTGGTGACTTTGGAAAATCAACTAATGAATCTTTTTTTGATTTAGTTCATGCGTTAGACAACGTGGAAGGTATTGTTCGATACCGGATTGGCAGCATTGAGCCTAATTTATTGACAAATGAAATCATTGACTTCGTGGCAAATTCCAAACGTTTTGCTCCTCATTTTCATATTCCGTTGCAATCGGGCAATAACAACATGCTGGCTTTGATGCGACGCCGCTATCAACGAGAATTATTTGAAGAAAAAGTGTTGAATATCAAAAAACTGCTTCCTGATGCTTTTATTGGTGTGGATGTTATTGTTGGTATGCATGGAGAAACTGGTGAGGACTTCGAGGATGCTTATCAATTCATTCAGAGACTTCCGATTTCTCAACTTCACGTTTTTACCTATTCAGAACGTCTAAATACCAAAGCATTAGAAATTGAATATCATGTGTCACCTGATGAACGCAAACAACGAAGCGAACGACTGCATGTCCTTTCTGATCAAAAACTGAAAGATTTTTACCTACAACATAGTCACCAATCTGGTTACGTGTTGTGGGAAGCTGCTCACAAAGGTACTCTTATGACCGGTTTTACTGAAAATTATATCCATGTAGCTGCACCCTATGATAAAGCAAAAATTAATACTATTGAGCAAATTACATTGATCAACTACACCGATTCATTAACCGATAACGGGTGGATTGGTTTTCAACTCTCAAAATAATTTTGATCTGTTTTTATGCAATTTGAATTACAACATATAGACACTAAAACCAATGCAAGAGCTGGTTTGATTACTACTGATCATGGTGTCATTGAAACGCCTATTTTTATGCCGGTTGGTACCGTAGGTTCTGTGAAAGCGGTTCATCAACGTGAATTAACCGACGATATTCATGCACAAATTATTTTAGGTAATACCTATCATTTGTATCTACGTCCAGGATTAGACATAATTGAACAGGCTGGTGGTTTGCATCGTTTCAATGGTTGGTCAAAGCCTATTTTAACTGATAGTGGAGGCTATCAGGTGTTTTCTTTGTCTGAAAATCGCAAATTAAAGGAAGATGGTGCTCATTTCCGTTCGCATATTGATGGTTCCAAACATTTGTTTACACCCGAGAAAGTAGTAGATATTCAACGAATCATTGGTGCCGATATCATGATGGCATTTGACGAATGTACACCAGGTACTGCCGACTTTGCGTATGCAAAACAATCGATGGAGTTAACGCACCGTTGGTTGGAAAGAGGATTGCGAAGATTCTTGGAAACTACGACAAAGTACGGATATTCTCAATCTTTTTTCCCTATTGTTCAAGGTTGTGTGTATTCAGATTTACGTAAACAATCGGCAG
Organism: Paludibacter sp.; assembly: GCA_027364655.1. Classification (GTDB taxonomy): domain Bacteria; phylum Bacteroidota; class Bacteroidia; order Bacteroidales; family Paludibacteraceae; genus Microbacter. Next base: position 30,422 of record DAHXOX010000092.1, read on the forward strand.
AATTTATTGCCAATCAGCAACAAGAAGGGAACGCAATAGGTGGTTTAGCGGTAGGCGAACCTACAGAAAAAATGTATGAAATGATTGAGGTAGTAAATGATATTTTGCCGAAAAATCGACCACGCTATTTGATGGGTGTTGGGACGCCGGCAAATATTTTAGAAGGTATTGAGCGAGGCGTCGATATGTTCGACTGTGTTATGCCTACTCGAAATGGACGTAATGGGATGATCTTTACTGCAAATGGAATACTTAATATGAAAAACGAGAAATGGAAAGCTGATTTTTCACCCTTAGATTCTGAAGGAACTTCTTACGTGGATACCTTTTATTCAAAAGCGTACGTACGACATTTATTTGTCAGTAAAGAGTTTTTAGCCATGCAGATAGCTTCAATTCACAATTTAGCATTTTATTTGTGGTTAGTAAAGGAAGCACGAAATCACATAATTGCCGGCGATTTTACAACTTGGAAATCCAAAATGGTTAAACAGACTATGCAACGATTGTAGAGAAGAACGTATCAAAAAAGAAAGTTGTATGTATATTTATCGATTTCTCTATGTTAAAATTCACTTTGCCGAACAAAGAGTCATAAAAATGCCGTATCTTTGTAACAAAATATTTCGATAATTCAGTATACAAAATCATTTTAATGCACATTCCCATGAAAAAGGTGATTTATTTTTTTATTACCGCTTTGTTGCTAACAGCTTGCGGAAGTAATGAACATGCTGCACAGAAGCTGATCAAATCGCAAATGAAAAACATTGTGACCGATTACAAAAGCTACCAATCAATCAGTTTTGGTGGTTTAGATTCGTTGTTTACAACCTATCAAAAAGATTCAACCTATGTTGGGTTGCTACGGGAAGCAGCAGCTTATCAAGCACTTTCATCTCAGCAAACACAACTTGCCATTTCTGCCAAAACTTTAAAGCAGACGAAAGCCATTAAAAAATTGGTTGATGCGTATGCCGATTCTGCTGTACTAATAACAAATCAAGCTTCACTTTATGCTAAAGCTTTTAAAAGCACATTCTCCGGATGGCAAATGAGTCATACTTTTTCGGCTAATAACGCACAAGGAGCCAATCAAGTAATGACGTACAAGTTTTATTTCGATAAACCATTAAATAATTTGGTTGGATGGGAGAAAGAGTAGTATTTGAGTAGCTTACTGCAATTATTCTTATCGTTTTGTCATCTTATGCTTGGTCAAAAAAGCGCTGTTTTGTCTTTGCTTTCATTTCCTTCATCAATTTTTTAAGCATCACTTTACGGCGCTTTTATCAAATTCATTTGGAAACCAACAAATACTAAAACCACTACAATCTATTTGTAAGTGGTTTTTATTGTGAGACATACTGGATTCGAACCAGTGACCTCTTGCCTGTCAAGCAAGCGCTCTAAACCAGCTGAGCTAATGCCTCTCATTTTATTGAATATAAAAAATACCGTCCTAATGAGACGGTATTTTATTAAGTCGGGGTGACAAGATTCGAACTTGCGACCACACGCCCCCCAGACGCGTACTCTAAACCGGGCTGAGCTACACCCCGCTCAATTGTGATGCAAAAATAATACTTTTTTCTCCTTCTGACAATAGTTTCAGACAGAATCGCTCTTTCTTGATGCTATTTTTCAAAAGAACTTGTTTTTGGCTTGTTCTCAATGTATCTTTGTAATTGAAAGTAAAAACAATAACTCATTTTTGAAAACAAACGTATGGCAACAGTATTATTTGGAGGTAATCCCACACCGCTTAGTGGGAATGAAATAAAAGTAGGGGTTCAAGCTCCTGAATTTACGGTAGTAGCTAAAGATTTGAGCGAAAAACATTTGAGTGATTTTGACGGGAAAATTAAGATTCTTTCAATTTATCCCAGCATCGATACCTCAGTATGTGCAACTCAAAACAGGAAGTTTAATGAAGCAGCTTCATCGCTTAATGACGATGTTGCTATTTTGTCTATTTCCATGGATTTACCTTTTGCACAAGGTCGTTTTTGTGCAGCTGAGGGACTTGATAAGGTCGTTACGCTCTCCGATCATCGCATGGCTGATTTTGGTTTGAAATATGGTTTTTTGATTGAACCTTTGCGTCTTTTAGCGAGAGGAACGGTAGTACTTGACAAAAAAAATGTGGTTCGTTTTGTAGAATATGTTCACGAGGTGACTACAGAACCCAATTATGAGGCAGCTTTATCAGTTGCTAAATCGTTGTAAGCATCATTTATTTGTTTCATGTTGATTTAAAGCGTTTCTGTGCTTCGTGCAAGGAAACGCTTTTTGCGCATTGCTAAATGTATATTGATGTATAATAGCTTATTATATAGTTACAATTCAACAATAACTTCATAGGTTCTTTTCAATTTTTTCACGTATAATTAGCAAACAAAAACCCATTAATTTTTCGCAATGAATAATCACCAGCATGCATGAGATTAGTTTGCTTGAACATGGCAGAAGGGGATGCTTTATTACTTTGCACCGATAGAGTATACTGTCTAACAATACTGTTGTCAGGACTTCATCATGTATAGAATTAGGCCATTGTAAGGGTAAAGCAGTAATCCCTCTTAAATACTGATTTTTCAAATCGTCATAAGATAAAAATCAGTATATTTGTAAGGAGTTCACACAAGGTACCGGATAAGATGGATAACATTGTCAATGCAAAAGATAGAATGAATCGGTTAGGAACTGAAAAAACTCCTTTCTTGTTTATTATCGATTTTTTACAACAGAAGCCTGTTGTGATACCTTTGAGAGAAGTCAACAGTCAACATATATTGTTTCAAACGTGTATTGCAAAAAACACGTCTGGGTTTCTTCCTAATTCTGGTACACAGCTTAATCACTCGCTTGAAATCATACCACAACCATTTGAAGACTACCAAGATCAATTTGATACGGTTGTCGCTGAAATAAAAAAAGGCAACAGTTTTGTGGTAAACCTGACAGCTCAAACACCTATTCGACTTGAAACAAATTTGCAAACCATTTTTCATCAGGCAAAAGCTAAATATAAACTTTGGTATAACGATGAATTTGTTTGTTTTTCGCCTGAAACGTTTGTAACTATTGAAGAAGCGAAAGTGTATGCCTATCCTATGAAAGGAACAATAAATGCTTCTATTCCAAATGCCAAGCAACTTTTAATGAATAGTTTGAAAGAAAAAGCTGAACATAATACCATTGTCGATTTGCTCCGAAACGATTTGAGTATGGTGGCAGACGATGTAAGAGTAACGAAACTCCGTTATGTTGAAGAAATTGAAACGCATAAAGGAAGATTGTTACAAGTAAGTTCTGAAATTGAAGGTCGCCTCGCTTCGAATTATTTCAGTCATTTGGGTGATATTTTGTTTACCATGTTACCTGCAGGATCGGTAACGGGAGCTCCAAAAAAGAAAACCGTTGACATTATTGTCGAAACAGAAACCTATCAAAGAGGATATTATACAGGTGTTTTTGGCGTTTTCGACGGTCAACGGTTGGATAGTGCCGTGATGATTCGTTTTATTGAAAAAACATCGAATGGATATGTTTATAAAAGTGGTGGAGGTATCACATCGCGAAGTGATCCACACGATGAATATCAGGAATTAATTGAAAAAATTTATGTTCCGATTTATTGAAACTATTCGGGTTGAAAACAAAAAGTGCCTTCATTTGACATTGCACGAACAACGTCTAAACCATACACGTCGTACATTTTTTGGTGATGTGCAGGATATTGACCTAAAAAGCGTGATCAATTTTCCTGAATCATTGACTCAGTCGATTTATAAATGCCGTATTGTGTATGGATTAAATATAGAATCAATTACATTTGATTTTTATGTTATAAAAAACATTCATTCATTGAAACTGATCACAGATGATACAATCGATTATTCATTCAAATTTGAGGACCGTTCGAGGTTTAATCAATACTTGACCTATAAATCAGCAGATGAAATTTTGATCATCAAAAATGGATTCGTCACTGATACTTCCTTTTCAAACATTGTTTTTTTTGATGGGATTAAATGGATAACACCATCTACCTATTTGCTGAATGGGATGCAGCGACAGCAATTGTTGCAACAAGGGGCAATGATCGAAGAGGAAATTAAACCTTCTGATTTGAAATATTTTCGCTTTGCTAAACTTATTAACGCCATGCTTGATTTAGATACATCTCCTTCGATTGATATCCATATTATCAAATAAGACGTTGAGATAATTGCCATTATTTTATATTTCAATCATCATTAAATTGTTACTCTATGAAAAAACTCTTGTTTCTGTTCTTATTTCTTCCCGGAACGATGCTCTTTGCACAGTCGGCAAGTACCGTTTCTGAAAATAATGTGTGTAAAAGCACTATTCTTGGACATGATATTGCTTATTCCATTTATTTTCCGCCAGGTTACCACGACAATGACCGCACTTATCCGGTGCTTTATTTATTGCATGGTTACACGGATGATAATACTGCGTGGATTCAATTCGGCGACATGCAACGCATAGCCGATCAAGAAATAACGTCAGGCAAAGCTCCTGACATGATAATTGTGATGCCGGATGCCGGCGTAACTTGGTATGTGAATGATTACACTGGAAAAGTACGTTATGAAGATGCATTCTTTCATGATTTCATTCCGTACATCGAAAAGACATACAAAATCAAACCGAAGAAAGAGTTTCGCGCTATTGCTGGCTTATCCATGGGCGGCTATGGCGCATTGCTATATTCTTTCAAACATCCAGATATGTTTACAGCATGTGTGGCTATGAGTCCGGCTGTTTTTACGAATGCAGAACTGCTTGCCATGAGTAAAGATCGAAAATCGATGTTTGAGGGACTTTTTGGAAAATTCGATCAAAACAAAGAAGGACTGAACAATTATTGGAAGCAAAACAGTGTGCTTGATCTTGTTAAAGCATATCCAGATTCTGATTTTAATAAAGTAAGATTTTACATTGATTGCGGAGATAAAGATTTTTTGTATCGCGGCAATGCAGCTTTGCATGTAGCCATGCGTGATCGCGGCATACCACATGAATATCGTATGCGTGACGGTGCACATACCTGGAGTTATTGGCGGTATGACTTGAAAAAAGCACTATATTTTGTAGGCGAAAGTTTTCAGAGGTAAGTCCTTGCCAATTATGCCAAGAAAAAATCTCATTTCTGTATATACAAATTTAAGAATAGAAATGCATTAAATTATTCTTTTTTGAATTGAACTGATCTATATGTTTTCTAAATTGGGCAACAATTAGTCTGTCCTATATTTTTATATCGTTTATATTCAACTGATTGAAAAATAAATTTGAACACTATGAAAATATTTTTTGAAATATTCTTCCATATTCAAGAAATCTATTGTAACATTGTAGTCTGAAAAACGAAAAAATAAATTCATCACCACCAGACTATAACTTCAATTATAAACAATATGGAAACTAACATTTACACGTATGATGATGCTTTTCAATCATCATTAGTCTATTTTCAAGGTGATGAACTCGCCGCCCGCGTCTGGGTAAACAAATATGCGTTGAAAGATTCGTATGGAAACATTTTTGAGAAAAACCCCGATGACATGCATCGACGTATTGCATCTGAAATTGCTCGTATAGAAAAGAACTATTCAAATGCTCTTTCAGAAGATCAAATCTTCGAATTGTTACGTAAATTTCGCTACATAATTCCACAAGGAAGTCCAATGACAGGCATTGGAAATTCATATCAAGTAGCTTCACTTTCAAACTGTTTTGTCATTGGATTTGATGGAGAAGCCGATTCGTATGGTGCAATCATTAAATTAGACGAAGAGCAAGTCCAACTTATGAAACGTCGCGGTGGAGTAGGGCACGACCTATCACAAATCCGTCCTAAAGGGTCACCTGTTAAAAATTCAGCATTGACCTCTACAGGAATTGTTCCGTTTATGGAACGTTATTCTAATTCAACACGAGAAGTAGCACAAGATGGACGTCGTGGCGCTTTAATGCTGAGTGTTTCAATTAAACATCCAGACTCACAAGATTTTATCGACGCAAAATTAGAACAAGGAAAAGTTACAGGAGCCAATGTTTCGGTTAAAATTGATGACGACTTTATGCAATCTGTCATTGATAAAAAAAACTATGTGCAACAATATCCCATTCAATCGGCTAACCCAAAATACACAAAAGAGATCAATGCTGAGACTTTATGGGGGAAAATCATTCATAATGCATGGCAATCTGCTGAACCTGGCGTACTCTTTTGGGATACCATTATTCGTGAATCCATTCCAGATTGCTATGGTGATTTAGGGTTTAAAACTGTTTCAACAAACCCATGCGGAGAAATTCCATTATGCCCCTATGACAGTTGCCGTCTGTTAGCTGTCAATCTATATTCTTATGTAAATCATCCTTTTACAAAAGAAGCATATTTTGATTTTGATCTTTTTTCTCAGCATGTTATCTATGCTCAGCGCATTATGGACGACATTATTGATCTGGAAATGGAAAAGATTAATCAGATTTTAGAAAAGATAAAATCAGATCCTGAAGATCAGGAGATTAAGCAGACAGAATTTGCTTTATGGGAAAAAATTAAGAATAAAACATTATTAGGTCGTAGAACAGGCGTTGGAACCACTGCTGAAGGCGACATGCTGGCTGCAATGGGGCTTATTTATGGAACAGAAGAAGCAACTGATTTTTCTGAAAAAGTGCATAAGGTTACTGCTTTATCAGCTTATCGTTCATCGGTTATTATGGCTAAAGAACGTGGAGCTTTTTCGATTTATGATGCAAAACGGGAAGAAGCAAACCCCTTTATTTTACGTTTAAAAGAAGCTGATCCTTCTTTGTATGCTGATATGGTAAAGTTTGGCCGTAGAAACATTGCTTGTTTAACCATTGCCCCAACAGGAACAACGAGCATGATGTCGCAAACAACTTCAGGAATTGAGCCAGCTTTTTCATGCGTTTACAGTCGACGTAGAAAAGTAAATCCCAATGATTCGGATGTGCGTGTTGATTTTGTGGATGAAATGGGTGACACATGGGAAGAATACATTGTTTTTCATCATAAATTTGTTACTTGGATGGAAGCGAATGGATATAATCCTGCAAAACGGTATTCTAAAGCAGAAATGGATGAAATGATCAGTAAATCACCATACAACAAAGCAACTTCTGCCGATGTGGATTGGTTGAAAAAAGTGCAGATGCAAGGACGAATTCAAAAATGGGTTGACCATTCCATCAGTGTTACCATAAACTTACCCAATGACGTAACAGAAGAATTAGTAGGCCAATTGTATGTAGAAGCTTGGAAATCTGGATGCAAAGGTTGTACAGTTTATCGAGAAGGCTCACGATCAGGAGTATTGGTTACAGCAAGTCAAGAAAAAATCGAAGAGGCACAAAATGAAAAAGATGCCAAAGATCAAGATTGCTTCTGCTATAATGAAGTGATAGAACGCCCCAAAGAATTACTCTGTGACGTTGTTCGTTTTCAAAATAATAAAGAAAAATGGATTGCTTTTGTGGGTTTGTTAAATGGACGCCCATACGAGATTTTTACTGGTTTAGCTGATGATGACGAAGGTATAGCATTACCAAAGCATGTGATTGAAGGAAAGATCATAAAGACCAAAAATGTCACTGAAGATGGTCGTAGTCGTTACGATTTTCAATTTACCAATAAGCGTGGATACAAAACAACTGTAGAAGGTCTTTCGTATAAATTCGATCCTGAGTTTTGGAATTATGCAAAACTTATATCAGGGGTATTGCGTTATGGAATGCCTATAGATCAAGTACTTAAACTCGTATCAGGATTACAACTTAATAGTGAATCCATTAATACATGGAAAAACGGGGTTGAACGGGCATTAAAAAAATATATTCCTGATGGAACGTCTGCTGAAGGGAAAAAATGCCCGAGTTGTGGACAAGAAACCCTGATTTATCAAGAAGGATGCTTGACTTGCCAATCGTGCGGGTACTCTCGATGCGGATAACCTCTTTGAAGGTGTATTCAAAAAGGTTGTCTTAGATTATTTGATGAAACAACCTATTTCTTTTTGATTATGAGCTTGTTAGTTTTGCACAAATGAGAAAAACAGAAAAATTTGCAGAAAAAATTCTTTATTCCTTTGTGATACAAATGGTTTTTTCTACTTTTGCAACATGTTTATCAAAGAAAATGACAAGGTTAAAGCACTCAATATTAATTTATTAATATATATTATCTTGTATTCCTCCCTTTATAATTTGTAGTTTCTCATATCACTAAACATCAATTCAAACCTGTTATGAAGTTATTTATTATTAACTCATCCATTGGAAGAAAACTCATTATGAGTTTGTCAGGGTTGTTCCTTTTTCTTTTTCTGACGCTGCACTGCTTTCTCAATTTGTTTTTATTGGGTGGCCCTTCAGCCTATACCGCAGTGAACGATATTATGGAACTTCCCGTAGTTACAATCATGGTACCTATTTTAGCTGCCGGATTTGTTATCCACATTTTGTACGCATTGTGGCTATATTGGCAAAATTATCGCGCACGTGGTGAAGTTGGATACGCATCTGGCAAAAAGAGTGAAACCACTTCTTGGGCAGCTCGTAATATGGTGATATTAGGACTTATCGTTTTACTGTTTATTGTATTACATTTGACACAGTTTTGGGCTAAGATGCAATTGCAATCTTTTCTGGGAGGGGCAAATCAAGTTCATGCCGATCAATCGTATGACTTGGTGGCAAATCAATTTCGCAATCCAATTGTTAGTATTCTTTATATTATCTGGTATTGGGTGCTTTGGTTTCATTTAACGCATGGATTTTGGAGTGCATTCCAGACGATAGGAATTGACAACAAGAAATGGCAACCTCGCTTGCAAATTATTGGCATTATTTATGCAACGATTTTAGCTGTTTGTTTTACGTCAATTAATCTTTATTTCTTGTTTGGATTTGGAGCGTAACTTGTTGTTTCCTAAAATAATAAACTTATAAAATATGACACAGATAAATTCCAAAATTCCACAAGGACCATTAGCCCAAAAGTGGAGTAACTATAAAGCCTCACAAAAATTAGTCAATCCGGCCAACAAACGTCGTTTAGATATCATTGTGGTTGGTACCGGTTTAGCTGGAGCATCTGCCGCTGCATCTTTAGGAGAGCTTGGATTTAATGTCTTGAATTTTTGTATTCAAGATTCGCCACGTCGTGCGCACTCAATCGCTGCTCAAGGCGGTATAAATGCTGCAAAAAATTACCCCAATGATGGAGATTCTGTTTTTCGGCTCTTTTATGACACCATCAAAGGTGGAGACTATCGAGCTCGTGAAGCCAACGTATATCGTTTAGCAGAAGTTTCCAACAGTATCATTGATCAATGTGTGGCACAAGGTGTTCCTTTTGCACGTGAATATGGAGGATTGTTAGACAATCGTTCTTTTGGTGGCGCTCAGGTTTCGCGTACCTTTTATGCTAAAGGGCAAACAGGTCAACAATTATTATTAGGCGCTTATTCTGCGTTAAGCCGACAAATCAGTAAAGGTTCGGTGAAACTTCACACTCGTTATGAAATGATGGACATTGTGGTGATTGACGGGAAAGCGCGTGGAATTATTGCTCGTAATTTACGCACCGGAAGATTAGAACGTTTCTTTGGCCATGCTGTGGTTATTGCAACCGGCGGATACGGCAACACATTCTTTTTATCAACCAATGCAATGGGATCAAACGGTTCTGCTGCGATGCAATGTTTTCGCAAAGGAGCTTATTTTGCTAATCCTTGTTACGCTCAGATTCACCCAACTTGTATTCCTGTGCATGGTGAATTTCAATCCAAATTGACACTGATGTCGGAATCATTACGAAATGATGGTCGCATTTGGGTGCCGAAGAAAAAAGAAGATGCAGAAGCGATACGTGCCGGAAAAATGAAACCTAATCAAATTCCTGAAGATGAACGTGATTATTATTTGGAACGTCGTTATCCTACTTTTGGAAATTTAGTGCCTCGTGATGTAGCTTCACGCGCAGCCAAAGAACGATGTGATGCAGGGTATGGAGTAGGAGCAACAGGATTAGCCGTTTATCTCGATTTTTCAGAAGTTATCAATCGGTTGGGACGCGACGTAGTCGAAGCTCGTTACGGCAATCTATTTCAAATGTATAACAAAATAGTTGACGAAGATCCTTATGAAACGCCTATGATGATTTATCCTGCTATGCATTATACTATGGGCGGCATTTGGGTTGATTATGAATGTATGACGAGCATTGAAGGTCTTTTTGCTATTGGTGAAGCGAATTTTTCAGATCATGGCGCTAATCGTTTGGGAGCATCTGCCTTAATGCAAGGCTTAGCTGATGGCTATTTTGTCCTACCTTATACAATTCAAAATTATTTGGCTGACGAAATAAGAACACCGCGCATGAGTACTGAACTCGCTGAATTTGCTGAAACCGAAGGCGCTGTTCAATCGAGAATCCAAAAAATAATGGCTGTCAAAGGAAATCGTTCTGTGGATTCAATTCATAAACAATTAGGATTGATCATGTGGGACTTTGTCGGTATGAGTCGTACTAAAGAGAGCCTTCAAAAAGCATTAGATGCCATTATACAGGTAAAACATGAATTTTGGACAAATGTTTTTATTCCAGGTGAAAGTGAAGATTTAAACGTTGAATTAGAAAAAGCGTTGAGAGTGTCCGATTTTATTGAAATTGGTGAATTGATGGCTCGTGATGCTTTGCATCGAGAAGAATCATGTGGTGGTCATTTTAGACTCGAATATCAAACAGGAGATGGAGAAGCATTGCGGGATGATGAAAATTTTTCGTATGTTGCTTGTTGGAAATATGAAGGCGACGGAAAAGAACCCTCTCTTCTAAAAGAACCACTTATTTATGAATCGGTACACATGCAACAACGAAATTACAAGTAAACGCAATAACAGTTTATTAGGTCGCATTTATACAGCCCGATAAATAGCCAAAATGCAATAAATCTCATCAAATTATGGAAAAAACAATTCATATCACCCTGAAAATATGGCGTCAAAAAGGGCCTCAAGCCAAAGGCGCTTTTGAAACATATCAATTAAATGACATATCCATAGACAGTTCTTTTCTTGAAATGTTAGATATTTTGAATGAAAGATTAATTTCAGAGAAAAAAGAACCTATCGTTTTTGATCACGATTGCCGTGAAGGAATTTGTGGAATGTGTTCGCTTTACATCAACGGTCATCCGCATGGACCTGACGAGGATGTAACGACATGTCAGCTTCACATGCGCAAATTCAAAGATGGTGAAACGATCATCGTCGAACCTTGGCGTTCAAGAGGTTTCCCTGTGATTAAAGACTTAATGGTTGATCGAAGTGCTTTTGATAAAATCATTCAAGCAGGTGGTTTTATATCAGTTACTACCGGAGGTGTTCCTGATGCCAATGCAATTCCAATTTCGAAAGAAAAAGCAGATGAAGCAATGGATGCTGCTTCGTGTATTGGCTGTGGGGCTTGTGTTGCAGCTTGTAAAAATGGATCAGCCATGTTATTTGTTGCTGCTAAAGTGAGTCAATTAGCTCTTTTACCTCAAGGCAAAATGGAAGCTTCGAGCCGCGCAAAAGCCATGGTGGCTAAAATGGATGAACTTGGATTTGGAAACTGCACCAATACGGGGGCTTGTGAATCAGAATGTCCCAAGAATGTTTCCATTTCGCATATTGCTCGCCTGAATCGTGAGTTTTTAAAAGCCAAATTCAAAGATTAATACTATTTCTTCTTGAAATAATCAAATGTCTTTTTCTTTATCTTGTTAATTATAAATGATTTAATAGTTCTGCCTCGTTTTGCTATAAAAAAATAGCAAATACGAGGCAGTTTTATGAACTATCTTTTTGTTCATTGCATTCGTAAATTTCATAGAAAATTGATACCTTTACATGCAGATTGAATAGCAAACATTCATCGGTTAAATAGAAAGCCTTATCAACGTTTTCAAACTAAAAAATTGCTCGGTTAATCACGAGTAATTATAGAATAAGATTCGATTAGTCACTTACTTAACTAAATTTTATTGTTGTGAAAGTAGATGTTTTATTAGGCCTTCAATGGGGAGATGAAGGCAAAGGGAAAGTGGTTGATGTGTTGACACCAAAATATGAGGTTGTAGCTCGTTTTCAAGGTGGCCCTAATGCTGGCCATACGCTTGAATTTGAAGGTGAAAAATATGTTTTAAGATCAATTCCTTCGGGCATTTTCCAGGGAGACAAAATCAATATCATTGGGAATGGAGTTGTTCTTGATCCTGCGTTATTTAAGGCAGAAGTTGAAGCTTTAGAAGCTTCCGGTCATAAACTCACAAACAAATTATTGATTTCTAAAAAAGCACACCTTATTTTACCGACACATCGTTTGCTTGATGCAGCGTATGAAGCATCAAAAGGTAGCGATAAGATTGGAACCACAGGAAAAGGGATTGGCCCTGCATATACAGACAAGATTAGTCGTAATGGACTTAGGGTAGGGGACTTACTTCATCATTTTGAACAAAAATATGCTGCAGCAACTGCTCGTCATAAATCAATTTTATCGCAGTATAACTATTCGATTAATGATTTAGAACAACTTGAAAAAGAATGGTTTGAAGGGGTTGAAAAACTAAAGGAATTTCAATTTATTGATAGTGAACATGCTGTAAATAAATATATTAATCAGAAAAAATCAATCTTGGCAGAAGGTGCGCAAGGTACTATGCTTGATATTGATTTTGGTTCATATCCGTTTGTTACGTCCTCTAATACCATTTCAGCCGGTGTTTGCACAGGCTTAGGAATTGCCCCAAATCGAATTGGAGAGGTTTTTGGTATTTTCAAAGCATATTGTACGCGAGTCGGGAGTGGCCCATTTCCCACAGAATTGATGGATGAAACAGGTCAAAAAATGCGTGATCTTGGTTATGAATATGGTTCAGTGACAGGTCGTCCACGTCGTTGCGGATGGCTTGATTTAGTTGCGTTGAAATATGCCATCATGATTAATGGTGTTACTCAACTTATTATGATGAAAAGTGATGTCCTTGATGATTTTGATACAATTAAAGTATGTGTTGCTTACAAGGTAAATGGGCAAGAGATTGATTATTTTCCCTTTGAAGTTGATACCACCATTGAACCCATTTATGCAGAACTTCCCGGTTGGAAATCCACCATGTCAGCCATGAAGCATCAAAATGAATTTCCAGAAGAGTTTAATGCTTATATTCATTACATTGAACATGAATTGAATACACCTATTACCATTGTCTCAGTAGGCGCTGATCGAGAGCAAACTATCTTTCTACCAAAGAAATGAAATTCAATCTTTAACCCATTTTAGATTTCTCGATAAATTAGGATTCCGATATTTCAAGTTGCTTCTTGTAAAGAGGCAGAACTTGTTTTAATTGTTCAACGGTTTGATTTAATGAATCATAGCTTTCGCCTCCGGCAGCATTAATATGGCCGCCACCATGAAAATAAGTAGAAGCAACTTGATTGACTGGGAATGTCCCGCGTGAGCGCAAAGAAAGTTTAACATTATTTGTATTTTCTTTGATAAGAACAGAAAATACAATACCTTTTATACTCAACGGCAAATTAACAAAACCTTCCGTATCGCCTTCTTGGTAATTGTAATGTTTTAATTCTTCGTTAGTTAGTGTAATAATGGCAGTTTTGTATTCAGGCAAAACTTCCATTTTTTCACTTAATGTGTATCCCATTAATCTCAAACGATCAGTAGAATAAGTATTGTATATATTATTGTAAATATGATCTTTGTCTATCCCTTTAGTCAAAAGTTCAGAAATAATAAAGTAAATTTCCGGGCTGTTCGAGTTGAAAGTGAAAGCTCCGGTATCTGTCATCATTCCAGTATAAATACACGTTGCACAAGGGTTATTAATTGTTTCAAAAAATCCCATTCTGCATATTAATCGAAACACTAACTCTGAAGTGGACGCAATTGTTGGATAAGAAATTATCACATCTGCAATGTTTTCAGGATTACGATGATGATCAATTAAAATCTTTTTCTCTTTAAATTGTTCTACGGCTTCTTTTAGTTTACCAATTCGAGAAATAGCATTGAAATCAGTCAGAATCATCAAATCGCATGATGATGATAATAATTGATCGACTTGTTCTTTGGTTTCATCATAAATCATTATTTGAGAAATTGCAGGCATCCAATCGAAAAAAGATGCGTAACGATTAGGAACAATGACAATTGCTTCTTTGTTCAGTGAGTAAAAAAAATGATAAAGTCCAAGTGCAGAACCTATTGCATCGCCATCAGGACTTATATGTGTAATGATTGCTATTTTGTTAGCCTTGTCTATCAGTTCATTTGACTCATTAACTAAAGGCTCTGCGATTATTTTTGTAAGCATTGACAATCAATTTAATAACTATTTGTTGCTGATTTTATTTTTCCTATAATTATTATTATGATAAATAGGAAATAAGTTTTGAATTAAAGGGTATATAAAAAATGATCTGCAACATCCTTCGCCTTTGTATCGCCTTTTAATAATCGCACAAGATACAAACCAAAATCAACAGCATATCCAGGACCTTTTGCAGTAATAATATTGGAATCTTGAATCAACGTTTTATCAGAGATGATTGCACCAAACAACTCTTTTTCAAATCCAGGATAACATATTGCTTCTCGATTTTTCAACATGTTCAATTTTCCCAAAACCGTTGGCGCTGCACAGATAGCTGCAACAATTTTATTTTTTTGATTGTGTTGCAATAGCAAATTAGCTAATCCTTTATGTTTTGCTAAATTTAAGGATCCAGGCATTCCACCAGGCAAAATTAAAAGTTCAGCTTGTGAAAAATCAATTTCTTCAAACAAAGCATCTACTAAAATTGAAATAGCATGAGATCCGGTTACCACAGCATTACCTGTGATAGAAACTGTTGTCACATCAATGGAAGCACGACGCAACAAATCAACTACCGTGATTGCTTCTGTTTCTTCAAATCCTTCGGCGAGGAAAATAAAATTATTTAACATAGTTGTTTAATTTTATAAGAGTTATTTTAAAACAAAGTGATATACAATTGTACCTATAGCATCATGGTCACCTTTTGAAAATTTACTTTTTTTAGCAGCAAGTAAAGCAGCGTTGCGTAATGTTTCGCTGGTTGTAGTTGATGCACCTATGTATGCATTCGATACATTGCCATCACGATCAACCACAACATGTACTGTTACAGTACCTTCGTCATTGCTAAGGTAAGCTGGAGCTGGTATATACATTGGTGAGCGACCTGAAACAGAAACATTTACTCCATTTCCACCAATAACTCCAAGTGGATTTCCTTGTACGTGATTTCCTTGTCCATTACCGGAACCCTTACCATGATCTGCGCCAAAAACACTACCTAATTTTTGTGCCCTATTGATAATACCTTGTTGATCTGCTGTTTTCTTTGCTTGTTGTGCGCGTTGAAAAGCTTCATCAATAAGCTTTTGATCTTTCTTTTTATCAATATTTTCTTGATTTACAACGCTTTTCTTGCTTGTTTTTTTTGCTTCCGGCATAGAAACCGGAGAATTAGCGATTTGAGTTTCTATATTTTCGTGAGAAACTGAAGATGAAGATGCTGGCACTTTTGATTTTACCTGCATAGGCGCACTCAATGCCGGAGATGGGACGGAAACCCCTACTCCATCCGGCGCATCTCCCAAATTGATATAAACAGGTTCATTAAAAGCATTTTGAATAGAAGGAATCTTTACAAGCAAAAACAACAATAAAACCAATATGGCAAATACAGTCGTTCCTATTATTCCATATCGAGTTGACTTTCTCATAAAATTTCTGTTTTCAAGCTGCTAATAAAAACTTTTTGGAATTAAACCAAAAAATCATTCTTTCTGCGTTGCTAAAATCATTTTCACGCGCAGTTGGTGACCAATATCCAGAATAGTCACCAAGTTTTGAAGCTGAATAGAACGATCAGCACGTAAGATAATTGTTGCATCAGATGTGTTAGCCACCATTTGTTGAATAGCGGGTTTTATTTGATCAAGTTCAATAGGCTTATCGTTCAGATAATAATGAAGATCAGCCGTTATTGATAAGTTGATCGTTTGTTTTGACATTTGCTGAAGGTTAGCCGACGCTTTAGGGAGCATTAATTGAATAACCGACGGGTTAACCAATGTCGAAACAATGAGAAAAAAGAGCAGCAAAAAAAACATGATATCGTTGAGGGACGAAGTATATACTTCGGGTTGCAACTCTCTTTTGCGTTTGATGACCATAGTAGAATATTTTGAGAAATATCGCTCTATTTATTTCTAAGCAGATTCAAAAATTGGTTGCTTTGCCGCTCCATGCTGGAAATAATGCGATCCATATTTCCATTCAAAATCTGGTAAGCGGAAAAGGCAATAATACCCACTAACAAACCCGCAGCCGAAGAAATCATTTTTTGATATAAACCACCAGAAATGGTTCCGATACTGATGTTGTCTGTTAATGAAATGCTGTAGAATATTTTAATAACTCCAAAAATTGTTCCCAAAAATCCGAACATGGGAGCAATTGAAGAAATAATGGCTAAATAATTCATCCCTTTGCTCAGCTGATCAACTTGTTGGCGAGCTTCTGCTTCCATAGAATCTTTAATGTCAAGCACCGGATTGCCTAAGTTTTTCAACCCGCAAGTTAATACTTCACCAATGGGCATATCACTCATTTCACATAGAGAAATGGCCTTTTCAACATTTCCTTCTTTAAGCATAGGCGCTATTTTATCCACTAAGTTCTTGGTTTTAGATGCTTTGTGAATTTCAATAGATCTCACAATAATGACATATACGGCAACCAAAAGCAAAAAAGCGATTGGTGCCAAAATCCAACCTCCTTTTAGCACTATATCATACATGGTTTCACTCTGGTTAGTAACAACCGGAGTGTTAACAGGTAGTTGTGGTGCGACGACTTGTAAAATAAGCATTATATTCATACGTAAATAATTTGTTTTTAAAGGTCGTATGGAACTCACATGTCAACCATTCTCATGCTATTGGGTGTAAGTAATTTACATGCTCGTTTCATACGCAGATAATTTAAGAAATCAATTCAATTGTAGCAAGGTGCATTTGACATATATCACAAAATCAGTATTTATAATAAGTTTGTTCAAACTAATAATGCTTTGTATTTTTTTATCGTAGTCTCAAGGCCAAGATAAAGAGCATCGCTTATCAAAGCATGCCCAATAGAAACCTCCGCGAGCCAGGGAATCATTTTTACCAGATAGTTGAGATTGCTCAAGTTTAGATCATGCCCTGCATTGATACCTAAGCCTACAGATCGTGCTATTTTAGCCGCTTCAAAAAAAGGTGCAATAGCGTTTTCTTGAGAAGTAGGAAACATGACCGCATAAGGTTCAGTGTACAACTCGACACGATCTGTTTCTGTCAAGGCAGCATTTCTAATGTTGTCAAGATTTGTGTCCACAAAAATTGAAACGCGAATATTATGAGATTGAAATTCGCTGATTACTTCTTTCAAAAAACTGGCATGTCGAATGGTATCCCATCCGGCATTTGAGGTGATTGCTTCTGGTGGGTCAGGTACCAACGTTACTTGTTCTGGTTTTACCTTACATACCAAATCAATAAATTGAGGAGAAGGATATCCTTCAATATTAAATTCAGTTGTGACCAATGAACGTAACGCATAAACATCAGCATATCGAATATGACGTTCGTCTGGCCGTGGATGAACTGTGATTCCATCTGCACCAAATAATTGACAATCTTCGGCCACTTTTAATACATCTGGCACATTACCCCCGCGGGCATTGCGTAAAGTAGCTACTTTATTGATGTTAACGCTTAATTTTATCATTAAATAGGTTCGCTTTATTTGTGAGTTTGAGTTGCATTTTGTTTCTTTGCATAGGCAATCTCTATGGCTACAAAGTTAAGAAAAAAGAGTCATCGTCCAAGCCTTACAGCTCTTAAAAAGCCTAATAAATTAGGTTTTACGTATCATTTATCTTACGATTACTATTTGTGAAATGAAAATACTACTTTTTGGCAACTCATATCATTATGATGTTGCTTTGTCAGCCTATCAATTAATGACTTTACTAAGAAAGAAACATGTCGATGTTTGGATTGAAAAAACGTTTTATGAGTTTCTAAAAATTCAGAAATATCCATCTCCAGTTATTTATAAATCTTTTGAAGCAATTCCTGAGCAAGCTGATTTTGCATTAAGCTTAGGTGGTGATGGCACATTTTTAAATACTGCCATGCATATTGGAGCTACAAAAATTCCTATTTTAGGCATCAATATGGGAAGATTGGGATTTTTAGCTGATGTAGCAGATAGCGAAATGGAATCAGCTTTAGATAAAATCGTTAGTAACCAATATTTTATCGAAGAAAGAACCGTTTTAGAATTGCAGTCAACGCATCAAGACTGGGCTCCAACTTCTTTTGCATTGAACGAAATTGCTTTGCTAAAGCAAGATAGTTCCTCAATGATTGCTATACAAGTTAAAGTAAATGGTGAGGAACTGAATACATATCGTGCTGATGGTTTGTTAATTGCAACGCCTACAGGATCAACAGCATATTCAATGAGTGTGGGAGGCCCCATTGTGGTGCCACAAGCAAATAATTTTGTTCTGGCACCAGTTGCTTCTCATTCATTAAATATTCGACCTCTCATTATTCCTGATAGCTGGGAATTAGAAATTCAAGTAAAAAGTCGCACTAATAGTTTTTTAGTTGCACTTGATGGAAGGTCTTCTGTTTTTGATCATAATGAAAAATTATTTATTCGTAAAGCAGATTATACCATTCGAGTAGTAAAACAAGCTCATCACACTTTTTTTAATACGCTGAAAAACAAATTAATGTGGGGTGTTGATAAACGCGCTGAAAATTTTTCAACTAACATCAATTGAACAAATGAATAAAACAGATTTGAGGATCGTGTTTATGGGAACACCCGATTTCGCGGTTGAAAGTTTACGATTACTCATTCATTATGGATATCAAGTAGTAGCTGTAATTACTTCGCCCGACAAACCCGCTGGAAGAGGTCAAAAAATTCAAATGTCTGCTGTGAAAAAATTTGCAACTGAACATGGGTTGACTCTTCTTCAACCTGAAAAATTAAAAAATCCTGTTTTTTTACAAACTCTTGCGGACTTACATCCTGATTTACAGATAGTAGTAGCTTTTCGCATGTTGCCTGAGATTGTCTGGAGCCTCCCTCGTTTTGGCACTTTTAATCTTCATGCTTCGCTTTTGCCATCTTATCGAGGTGCCGCTCCAATAAATTGGGCAATCATCAACGGTGAAACTGAAACTGGTGTCACCACGTTTTTTCTTTCGCACGAAATTGACACGGGAGAAATCATTCTTCAAAAGAAAATTGCTATTAATGAGCAAGATTCAGCGGGTGAACTTCATGATCGTATGATGATTGAAGGAGCAAAATTGGTGATCGACACTGTTGATATTATTCTTTCCGAAAACCCGATTACTACTATCAAACAACCTAATACTATCACGCAAAAACCAGCACCAAAGCTTTTCACTGATACGTGTCGGATTGACTGGTCGCAGCAAGTGGAAGTGATTTACAACTTTATTCGTGGCCTTTCACCCTACCCTGCAGCTTGGTCTAATTTGATTTTGTCTGATTCAAAAACCTACAACGTAAAAATCTTTGCATCAGAAAAAGAAGCTACGATCCATCAATTGCCTTATGGAACTATTGTAACCGACCATAAAAAAGTAATGAAAGTTGCTGTTTGTAATGGATTTATACACATAAAAAATCTACAATTAGCAGGTAAAAAAAGATTGCCTATTGAAGATTTTTTGAGAGGTTATGCGTTAGATGAAGACGCCAAAATGAAATAATCAAAGATTTATGTTTTCTTGAATCGAGGAAGCGATAGCTTGCATTTCTTCCGATGATAATGATAATTTTGGCTTAGCGAAATTAATGTCATTAGCCGTATTCAAAGGGACAAGATGAATATGGGCATGAGGAACATCTAATCCTATAACAGCTAATCCAACTCGTTGACAAGGAATCGCTTTAACGATAGCTATAGCCACCTTTTTTGCAAAAACAATATAGGCTTGCAATGTTTCATCATCAAGATCAAAAAGGTAATCTTGTTCAATTTTTGGAATGACCAAGGTGTGGCCTTTTGCCAACGGATTGATGTCGAGAAATGCAAAAAAATGTTCGTTCTCTGCTATTTTATAACAAGGAATTTCCCCCGAAATAATGCGCGAAAAAATAGTAGCCATATCATTACTTTTATAATTATCAATATATTACAATGATATTTCGATGATTTCAAATCGAATCAATCCTGAAGGAACCTTCACTTCAACAAAGTCCCCCACTTTTTTGCCTAAAAGGCCTTGTGCTATCGGTGTGTTTATTGAAAGTTTAGCTGCTTTGAGGTTCGCTTCTGATTCTGAAACGATCATATAAGTCATTACTTGCCCATTGCTTGTGTTTTTGATCTTTACTTTGTTCAGAATTTGCACGGTATCCGTATTCAAATTCTTTTCATCGAGAAACCTTGCATTTGCAACCGACTCTTTTAATTTGGCAATTTTCATTTCCAACATTCCCTGAGCTTCTTTCGCTGCATCGTATTCTGCATTTTCCGAAAGATCGCCTTTGTCTCGAGCTTCTGCAATTTGTCGCGAAATGGCAGGCCTTTGTACATTCTCTAACTGATTTAGCTCTTCCAAGAGTTTCTTATAGCCCTCTTGGGTCATATACGATGTTGCCATGGTAAGTTTGTTTTGTTATTTACAAATCTAAAACAAAAAGAATTCCGACCTTAGCCGGAACTCTTTATATCTATATTTTATGTTTCCTATATTCTAAACGCTGGCAAAAATAATGAATAATCAATGATTATCCAAACTTGGACCAAAGTATTTCAAAAAAACGCGATACTTAGCTATTTAATAAAAACGCTGAACGAATTGCATTTACGTAATCTAACTTTTCCCATGTGAATAACTCCACTTCGAGTTCAATTGGTGCTGAATAACGTGATGTAAATGCCTTTTTTACTACGCGTGGTTCTCTTCCCATGTGTCCGTAAGATGCTGTTTCAGAATAAATTGGATTACGTAATTTCAAACGTTCCTCAATGACTTTTGGCCGAAGATCAAAAAGTTTGTTCAATTGTTCTGCAATTTCTTCATCAGTCAAAGCAACATGTGATTTACCATAGGTGTTTACATAGATACTTAAAGGCTTGGCAACGCCAATGGCATACGAAACTTGTACTAACATTTCGTCTGAAACACCAGCTGCTACAGCATTTTTTGCAATATGACGCGCTGCATAGGCTGCCGAGCGATCAACTTTTGATGGGTCTTTTCCTGAAAAAGCGCCTCCTCCATGGGCACCTTTTCCACCATAAGTATCAACAATAATTTTACGACCAGTCAGTCCGGTATCTCCATGAGGACCACCAATAACAAATTTTCCGGTAGGATTGACATGCAAAATATAGGAATTATCTAACAACGACTTTACAACCGGATTCTTGGCGACAACTCGTGGAATAAGAATATCTTGGACATCAGCTTTGATGCGAGCAACCATTTCTTCATCAGCTTGCTGTTGGTTTTTCTCATTGCTGGTTTGAATAAATTCATCGTGTTGCGTTGAAATTACAATGGTATGAATACGAACGGGTATATTTTTTTCATTGTATTCAACTGTGACTTGTGATTTAGCGTCAGGTCGTAAATAAGTCATTTCTACACCTTCTCGCCTAATTGAAGCTAATTCGATCAATAATTGATGGGACAAGTCTAAAGAAAGTGGCATGTAATTGTCCGTTTCGTTCGTTGCATAACCAAACATCATGCCTTGATCGCCAGCGCCTTGGTCCATCGGATTTTCACGTTCTACTCCTCGATTGATATCATCTGATTGTTCGTGAATAGCAGACAAAATACCACAAGAATCACCATCAAATTTATACTCGCTTTTGGTGTATCCAATGCGATTAATTACTCCTCTTGTCACTTCTTGAACGTCGATGTAAGCACTTGATTTTACTTCTCCGGCAATAACAACTTGCCCTGTAGTTACTAACGTTTCACATGCAACTTTTGAGTTAGGATCAAAAGCTAAAAAAGCATCGACAATTGCATCTGAAATTTGATCTGCCACCTTATCAGGATGGCCTTCTGAAACGGATTCAGAAGTAAATAAATAATGATTTGATTCCATTTTTCTACGATTTTAAAAACATGTTTCACCTAAACTAAGTTCCTCCATTCTTTATAATAGCATAAACAAAGAATGAGAACTATGGATCAAAAAGTTACTTGGAAGGAGAAAAATGAAGAATATTGGTTGAAGCCGAAGCAAAAATGAAAATCACCAATACGTTTTAGCATTTTTTTCCGTGGTTGCAAGCAAGCAAATCTATCCACATTTGAGGCTACAAAGATAAGCAATCTTTTGTTTGGTAGGATACTTGATGCACTAAAATATCAAAAAAGGCCACCTTAATAAAGATGACCTTTTTTGATAAATAATAGCGGCTTTAGAATCTAACGCCTACTGTCATCACAAAATTGTTCGTTTTTGTTGTCAAAGAAGCAGGACGAACTGCATCGGGCGCATTGTAAATCCATGTGTCGTTGTAAGGATAAAAGCTCTCTTTTTGATCCATTAACACATATGCCACATCAAAATTCCAGTTCTTGTAATTATAGCCAATTCCAGCCGTGTAGTTTTGTGTGGTACCTTGTAAAAAATATTGCGGATCTGTGCGGACAGTGTTATTTGGTAAATTGCGAACGGCATTACTTTTTGTAGCCGGAGTGATATAGTTATACCCCAACCGTAAAGCTAAACTATTTGTGATGCGGTATTCGCCTCCAATTTTATAAGTACTTACGCCTTGCATCATATTACTAATATCTTGATTTTCTGTATTAAAGGCAAATGCACTATTGCTGTCATCGCGCAGTTTCATGGTTGAATAATCTGCATATTCATAATCGAAACTAATCAATCCTTTCTGTCCAAAAATACCGGCAACGCCCAGTGTCAAAACCGAAGGTGTTTGCAATTTATACTTGCTATACCCACCTGCTGAAGGAGTGTAAGCTGTTCCTTTATATTGAGTATCATAATTAATGTCTGCATAATAGTTATCCGTCATGGAATAGAACATTGGTGAATGATATGAAATACCCAATCTTAAGAAATTTGTAGGACGAACAATAGCACCAATCTTAACGTCAAAACCTGATCCGGAAGTGTATGTTTGATTTTGCAAATTCATGCTGCCTCCATTTCCAAATGATTCCACATAATTACTTGATAATGAATAACTCAAATCTTGAAATCCGACGGAAGCTCCTAAATAAACCAAATTATTGATGTTGACTCCATATCCCAAATTATATTGATCCACATATCCGTTTTCAGTAAAAGCATATTGAGGTGTCACATGTTCATTAGCTCCTAACAAGGAACTCCATTGATTTGGTTTTAAGGCTAACGTGTTTGGATTAATCAAATAACTTTGATAGGCTAACTCGGAAATCCATGGCACATTGACATTGTTGTAAGGATCATTACTATTCGCTGTTGAAAGGGAACTCTCCGGAATTCCATTGGTATAACCAGCCATGTAATCAGTAATGGATGAAAGTTGACTTGCCCCATTCATAACCCCTGAGCGATTAAAAGATTTAATACGTTCATACGAAAAACCGAATGCTGAGCTAAAATTTGGATTATTACCGTCAAAAGCAGTTACCACAGAAAAGTTGTTGAAATGGGCTGTAAAGTTGTTGTCGTTGCCGCTTTGTCCATTCCATAAAGAAGATGTGGTATTGTCTTGCAAGTTAAGTGTTGCTGTTACTTCCGAACTGCGATAAACTCCTAATCCACCTGGATTGAGCGAAATTGATGAAGCATCTCCGCCTAAGGCTGTAAAAGCGCCACCCATACTCATGTATCGTGCTGTTCCTTTAAGTGGATATTGAGAGGCTTTTAAGGCATCAAAGCCATCTTGAGAAAAAGCTGTTGCTGAAAAAACCAGTAACGATACTATCGAAATAAGCGTTGTTTTCATATAATTGCAAATTTGGTGAGTGATTTCCGAAAGGGATTGATAGTAAATTATTGAATGAAAAAAAATTCTTTCATGAAGAGAGTATTGAAATAGACTGCAACATCTATTTCAATGACTCTCTTATCTCTTAATTATGATTGCGATTATCGACGACCGCCACGGCCTCCGCCGCCGCCATACGACCCTTCGCTACGACCTCCGCCATTATTATAGCTTGGGGAGTAGTTGTAAGAGCGTGTTTCATTATAAACAGGCCGTTCTACGCGTTGAGGTTGTTCATAAACAGGAGTTGATCGTTGAACTCTGTACGTGGAATTCCTTTGTACGTTTTGAACTTCATTACCTTGGGGAGAAATGACAACCACTCTTCGCGATCCACCTACATTATTCTGTTGTACGTAGTTCCCATTATTTCGCGGCTGATATTGAACATTTCTATTAGCTGGGGTTGTAACATTATACCCATTACGCGTTAAGAAATTCGACCAAAATGCTCTGTTTTGCTGCGTACCACGCACGTTTATCGGATTTTGTGCAGGCACATTGTTATTTTGACGCCCATTAACTTGTGTAAATTGATTCACTGTCGGTGCAGCCATTTGTCTTGTACCAATACTGCTATTTACAGCTCGAGCACCCATTGTTCGAGTTCCAACACTTGAACCGCGTCCAACCATGGCTCTTGATCCGGAACTATAACTATAGGGTTGAACGCCATTATTGATAGAAGTTCTTGCACCTCGACGGCTATTTTCTGTGTAGTTGTAAGGGATAGGACGCGAATAAACCCAATTATTATACATATTGCTATAATAGTAAGGATAGCCACCCCAACCACCGTAATAATAAGGAGAATTCCATCCAAAACCCCAACCCATATCCCAATAATCACCATAAAAGTCACCAAACATACCGCCGTACATCCAAGGATTAAGGCTCCCGTAGTAACTATACGGACTATAATAACCATAAGGATAATATGAATTATAGAAATAAGGCTGCATCCAACTATTGTAGTATGGATAACCACCAAATGTGTTGATATTCCAATTTATATTATCCACTGGATAAGTCGACGTTGTATAACCATCGCTCAACTGAAGTAATAAGCTTGGTTGATTCGATTGTTGGATCTGAGAACCATTGATTCCATTCGATGAAAGTGTGTCGATGGGAGCACTGTTGGCGTTCCCGTTTGCATTAGCGTAATCTCCTGAATAATAAACGGTGTCTCCAGCTGCATTGCGCACAATGACAGCTTGTTGATTGCCCACATTGTTTGTTTCGATTTGATACTCTTGATTGGAAGTTGCGCTATTTTGTGTTGCTTGTGTGGGCTGTTGCATTTGTGGCGCTTGCTTTACAGTCCGAGTTGCTGTCGGATTATAAATGTCGTTGTAAAAACTTTGACTGAAAAGAGAAAGCGGTAACAACATCAAAATAGTTAGCATCCCTAATTTCGTTTTCATGATTGTTGTCTCCTTATTTTTTAGTTTATATCCTGAACCTTTTGTCATTTAGACTGAAAATCTGATCAATCGTTTAATCGAATAACGCTTTTTTCTCTCTAAAAGTATATTGAAACCAACTTTATTGGTTAAGTTTGCAAGATGAATTAACATCACAAAGATAGGCCAAATAAGACGCTTTCGACATTTGTTCTTTTTGTTTTAACGAAAAATACACCTACACGCATGGATTACATTGAACTTACATTACATATTAACAATTTACGCGGCTTTGAACACGATTTGATAGCTTACGAATTGGGAGATCTTGGGTTCGACAGCTTTGATTACAATGAAGATGAAATAAAAGCCTATTGCGCTGCATCTTTATTCGATGAAAAAACAATTGAAGCATGGCAAAATGCATTACCGGATGACCTTCAGGTAAAATATTCATTTACATTGATCAAAGAGCAAAATTGGAATGAAGTGTGGGAAAAAAATTACTTCTCCCCTATTGTGATAGGTGGCGACTGTGTGATTCACAGTTCGTTTCATCATGATATTCCTAAGGTAAAATATGATATTTTGATTGATCCAAAAATGTCATTCGGTACCGGACATCACGAAACCACGATATTGATGGTCAGTTCATTGTTGAAATTAGAAGTAGCTGGGAAATCACTTTTAGATATGGGTTGCGGCACCGGTATTTTGGCAATTTTAGCAGCCATGAAAGGCGCTTCACCAATCACAGCAATTGATATTGACGAATGGGCATTCAAAAACACACAAGAAAACATGGTGCTTAATGGATTTCCTGCTATTCAGGTAGAACAAGGTGGCGCAGAATTATTGTCAGGTCGCAAATACGACATTATCTTGGCCAACATCAATCGAAATATCCTTTTAGCTGACATGAACCATTATGCAGCATGTCTCGATCACGGCAAATTGCTACTAATGAGCGGATTTTATGATACTGACAGATTGGCAATTGATGATGAAGCCAAAAAAATAGGATTAGACTTACTTCATTTTGAAGAAAACAACAAATGGGTGGCAACACTCTATCAGAAACTATAACTATGAGAACTTTTACAAACGTCAAAGATTTAGGCGACCTGAAGATTGCCGTCGCCGAAGCATTAGAATTGAAGAAAAATCGGTATGGCTACAAGCAATTGGGTGAAAACCGAACCTTATTAATGGTGTTTTTCAATTCGAGTTTACGTACTCGATTAAGCACTCAAAAAGCCGGCATGAATCTTGGCATGAACACGATGGTGCTTGATATAAATCAGGGTGCGTGGAAATTAGAAACTGAGCGTGGCGTCATTATGGACGGGGACAAAACAGAACATATTTTGGAAGCAATTCCGGTGATGGGCAGCTATTGCGATGTCATCGCCGTGCGTTCTTTTGCCCAATTTGAAAGCAAGACATTTGACTCTAACGAAACAATTATCAATCAGTTTATTCAATATTCCGGAAAGCCGGTAATCAGTATGGAAGCGGCAACAGGACATCCTTTGCAAGCATTTGCCGACTTAATTACCATCGAAGAATACAAAAAACGAGAACGCCCAAAGGTCGTTTTGACATGGGCGCCACATCCCCGCGCTTTACCGCAGGCGGTACCTAATTCGTTTGCCGATTTTATGAATGAAGCTGACGTGGAATTTGTCATTACACATCCAGAAGGTTATGAATTAGATGAAAAATTTGTACGAGGAGCTCGAGTAGAATACGATCAGGACAAAGCTCTAATAGGCGCTGATTTTGTGTATGCGAAAAACTGGTCAGCTTATACCGATCCCAACTATGGTAAGATATTGAGTAAAGACCTCTCATGGACAATAAGTTCTCAAAAAATGGGCTTAACCAATAATGCGTATTTCATGCATTGCCTTCCTGTACGTCGCAATATGATCGTTACAGACGATGTGATTGAAAGTTCTCAATCACTCGTTATCCCTGAAGCGGCAAATCGTGAAATATCAGCTCAAGTAGTGATTAAACGTATTTTAGAGCATCTTTAAGCCAATGGAAAAACTGACTATCATCAAAGTGGGTGGTAAAATTGTGGAAGAAAAAGACTCTTTACAAGCGTTTTTGCACGATTTTGCAGCCATCAAAGGGCATAAAGTGCTTGTGCACGGAGGAGGTCGTTCGGCAACAGCATTGGCCTCTAAATTGGGTATCGAGAGTGTTATGGTAAATGGACGCAGAATCACAGATAGCGAAACACTTAACGTCGTGATTATGGTGTATGGTGGTTTAGTAAACAAAACCATCGTAGCTCAATTACAGGCACTTGATATCAACGCGTTAGGGTTGACGGGCGCCGATATGAACTACATGTTATCGGAAAAAAGGCCTGTTGAAGAAATTGATTACGGCTTTGTGGGCGATGTAAAAGCGGTGGATGGAAGTATTTTAGCTGATCTGATTGCAAAAAATATTGTGCCGGTTTTAGCGCCGCTTACTCACGATAAAAAAGGCAATTTGTTGAATACCAATGCCGACACTATTGCAGGAGAAACTGCGAAAGCTTTAGCACGCTATTTTGACGTGACGTTAGTCTATTGCTTCGAAAAGAAAGGTGTTTTGCTGAATGAACATGACGACGAAAGCGTCATTTCTGACATTAATCATGCTCAATTTGAGTACTTTGTTTCTGAAGGAATTATTCGAGGAGGAATGATTCCTAAATTGGAAAATGCCTTCGATGCTATAGCTTCCGGTGTAAAACAAGTGATTATTACAAGAGCTGATTCTATTGATGGACAATCGGGTACGAAAATAATCTGAAGTTCATATTCACTTCGTCTTCAACAACTCTTCCAATTTAATCAATTCATCGCGATATTGAGCAGCTTCGATAAACTCTAACTTTCGCGCTGCTTGTTGCATGTTTTTGCGCGTTGTTTCAATCGCTTTTTCCAATGCAGGCCGACTCATATATTTCACAACCGGATCGGCCGCTACATCAACCATTGTTGGCTCAGTATAAGCATTTACTGCGGCTTGATGTCCCAAAATAGACGTGTGTCCTTTGCGTATAGATTGCGGTGTGATACCAAACTTGGCATTGTATGCCAACTGTTTTTCACGACGACGATTCGTTTCATCAATTGTTTTCTGCATACTGTCGGTGATTTTATCAGCATACATAATGACTCGCCCATTCAAATTACGTGCAGCGCGCCCAGCTGTTTGTGTCAACGAACGGTGTGATCGCAAAAAACCTTCTTTGTCAGCATCAAGAATGGCAACTAATGATACTTCGGGAAGGTCTAATCCTTCACGCAGTAAATTCACTCCTATCAATACATCGAATAACCCGTTGCGCAGATCGTCCATCAACTTAACTCGTTGTAACGTATCGACATCGGAATGAATATAATTGCAACGAATCCCCATCTTGGCTAAATAATCGGTTAATTCTTCGGCCATTCGTTTGGTTAAAGTTGTTACCAGCACCCGTTCGTCCAGCTCTGTTCTTTGCACTATTTCTTCCATCAAATCATCAATTTGATTCAAACTGGGTCGAACATCAATCACCGGATCAAGCAATCCGGTTGGTCTTACCACCTGTTCAATGATCACCCCTTCGGATTTTCCTAATTCATAATCGGCCGGCGTTGCACTCACGAAAATCACTTGACGAATTAGCTCATCAAACTCGGCAAATTGCAACGGACGATTATCTTTTGCAGCCGGTAACCGAAATCCATATTCTACTAAGTTTTGTTTACGCGAAGCATCGCCGCCATACATGGCTCTGATCTGTGGAATGGTAACGTGACTTTCGTCTATTACCATGAGAAAATCTTTTGGAAAATAGTCAAGCAAACAGAACGGACGACTACCCGGTTCACGTCCATCAAAATAGCGCGAATAGTTTTCGATTCCCGAACAATATCCCAATTCGCGAATCATTTCAAGATCATAAGTGACTCTTTCATTGATTCTTTTAGCTTCATACGGTTTTCCAATCGATTCAAAAAAAGCCACTTGTTTCACCAAATCATCCTGAATTTGATGAATGGCTTGATTGATACGCTCTTTAGTTGTCACAAAGATATTGGCTGGATAAATTTCATGCGAGTCAAACATGGACAGCGTATGACCATTGATTGGATCAAACGTTTCAATTTCATCAATCACATCTCCCCAAAAGATAACGCGTAACGCCACATCGGAATAGGCCAAAAAAATGTCCACTGTCTCCCCTTTTACCCGAAAATTACCACGATTAAATTCAATTTCGTTGCGAGAATAAAGACTATCGACCAATGACCGTAGAAAAACATTGCGCGCGATAGCTTGCCCTTTTTCAATATGAATGGTGTTGCTGTAAAAATCATCAGGATTGCCAATACCATATAAACACGATACAGACGACACCACAATAACATCCTTTCTTCCTGAAAGCAATGAAGATGTGGTAGAAAGACGAAGTTTTTCAATCTCCTGATTGATAGATAAGTCCTTCTCTATGTAGGTATCTGTGACCGGTAAATAAGCTTCCGGTTGGTAATAGTCGTAATATGAAACAAAATATTCAACCGCATTATCAGGAAAAAAAGTTTTGAATTCACTGTAAAGTTGAGCAGCCAATGTTTTATTGTGGCTCAACACCAACGTAGGCCGATTCAATTGTTCCACCACATTGGCAATGGTAAAAGTCTTTCCAGAGCCGGTTACACCAAGCAATGTTTGAAACTTGGTTCCATTTCTTATGCCATCAACTAATTGTGCAATAGCTTCCGGTTGGTCTCCTGTGGGTTGATAAGGCGATATAATCTTGAAATCCATAAATTCAATAACAATTGAGAAATCGACCTAAACACCAACTACATCAACGTGCATAGCTAAAAAGATGATCCCATTGTTGATAAAGTTCTTCCATGCCGGAAAAAATAGCATTTGCGCCTTCGCTCAACAACACATCATCTTCTAAAATACCTGTATTGACAGCCAAGGTATAAATGCCCGCAGCTACCGCTGAAGCGATGCCTAAAGGTGCATTTTCCACCACGACAGCTTCCCAAGGTGCAACGTTTGCTTTTTGCAAGGCCATCAAATAAGGTTCAGGATGTGGTTTGCCAAGTTCAACATCGAAGGCAGTCACCATGCGTTCGCGTTCAAAAATTTGTGGGAAAAACAATTCTAATTTATCCAATAAACTGGGTTGACCTGATCCTGTAACTAAAAGAATATGAATATCTTGTGACTTTATTTTTTTCAACAACTCCAACGCATACGGCATAGTGCGAACAACTTCCATCTGTTCGAATAATTGGCTCTTCGCATTATAGATGGATTGCTTTTCTACTTCCGTAGCTACTCGTCCCAATTGAGCCTGAAATACACCGTCAATGGTTCCATTTCCGGTACGGCCTTCATTCATATAGGCTTCATAGGCAGTAAACGGCATTCCGAAACTTTTTAGCGCTTTCACCCAAGCTTCTGCGTGTGCCGGCATTGAATCAAACAAAACGCCATCCATATCAAAAAAGACTGCTTTCAATTCAAATTTCGGATACGATTTTTGCTTCAAAAAAGCAGCTATTTCTTGTACATACATAATACAATCATTGAATAATAAACAATATAGAGGGTAAATATAATTTTGAAATCTGACAATGATCAATTTATTCAACCATCATCGAATAATAAA
This sequence comes from Paludibacter sp., assembly GCA_027364655.1. Lineage (GTDB taxonomy): Bacteria > Bacteroidota > Bacteroidia > Bacteroidales > Paludibacteraceae > Microbacter. Next base: position 61,763 of record DAHXOX010000092.1, read on the forward strand.
TCTCTACTGCCGATTTCTGTTACAAATAGACTATTGGCTTCCTTCCATATCTAATAAACGTTTCACATTGAAATAAAAACCTCTTACTCCTGAAGGATTTTCACTAACTGTTATGTGGTCGCATTGAAGTCCTACCAACGATGAATGCAGTGGATATAATCCTAACATATAGATAATTTCGTATTCATCGCCAACCTCAATGACATGCCAAGCAGTTGGTAGCGTTCTTCCATTACCTGTCGAAAAGATGGTTTGAAGAATCATTTTCGCTTTAAAGCTCAATAATTTTGCATCATCATTATCCCCCTTTACATGATAAGCATAAGCCATTCGATTTATCCAATGAATATCAAACGGAAATTTAGCTACTAACTGTCCTGCATAGAGTAAAATCGTATCACAATCGGCATTAGTTAGCTTATCCTTATTAGCATAACGCGCTAAAATGTCGTCTTGTGGAGGATTGCCATAGGGTTGATATTCTTTCTGATACGTAAATCCATAATATAGCGCTCGATATTGATTAATATTCAAGGTAGTATCGTTTGCAAGGTAGCGTTTGAAGAGTGCCGGATAATAGTAAGGTGAATTCGGATTTTTAATTTCCGATTTAATGTACGGATAATTAGGCGGTTCAATTGGAAGCCGTTGAGCTTGTACAAAAGAAACACTCAGAAGAAACAAAAAAACAATCAGTATATTCTTCATTTTTAATTATTTATAGCTAATTTATAAATAAACTATTCAACTTGATCACTTCTAAAGTTTTGATTCAATCAACGACTCCTGCATGATTTTATTAGAAAATAAATTGATTCAATCATCTTGCTCACTTATCTTTACTAAGAGTAATTTGAAGTCATGCTCAAAGTTAGGAGTAAAAATTCCCTGTCCTATTTGTTGTTGTATTTCGTGCATAGTCCAAAACCGTGCCGTTTCTATTTCTCCGTGATCAATTTCAAACGAACCGTCATAAATCGTATAAAACATATTGACCAACTCTTTTTCAACCAACGATTGCCATACATAACGTTGTACAAAAACAGGTTGGTATTCCCGAATGCCTATCTCTTCAAATACTTCACGTTGCAATGCTTGCTCCACGGTTTCTCCATAACTCACATGTCCACCCACCGATGTATCCCATTTGCCAGGTTGTGTGTCTTTGTTCATGGCACGCTTTTGCAAAAATAGTTCTCCCGCGCTGTTTAACACATGCAAGTGAACTACAGGATGCAACCAAAACGTACCTCCGTGACATTCGCTTCGAGTTGCTTTTCCAATCACATTACCTTGTTCATCCACCAAAGGAAATAGTTCTTCCATAAAAAGAATAAGCTCTTATTTATTATCAATTTGTCTGTCCGGATCACAGAAAATAGGAGGATAGCTGCATTGCGACAACAAAGGTACGACAAAATCCTGCAAAAGTCGGATTGCTATATGAGCTTTTAGGCCATTTAGATGACGAGCAAAAGCGTACATTCCGTAAAACAAAAGATAACAACCGAAGTCGCTGCCTTTCTGGAGATTCTTGGGCATTATACCCGCGAACCAATACAAAGTAGCATCAAAATCTTATTGAAGCAATAAGAACAATTTAATGTCCGTATTTTGAATTTTGATCTCTCCCTAAATCTCTCTCCAAAGTAAGAGACTTATATAAAGAATGTGGAATGAGATTATTTTCTCAGCAGCATCTGCATAAATTGCATGCTCTCCAATAAGCCATAAGAACCTGCAACTACCGAAAATTCATCGTATTGTTGCACGGAGTCCGGTTGTTGTTCCGGACGATAAATGACAAAAGGGACAGGAGAGGAAGTATGAGTACGCAGATGACAAGGCGTTGGATGATCGGGTAAAATAGCCATTGTTACAGGTTCGTTCCACTGAGACACTTCTTCAAAAATGGGCTTCACTACCCTACTATCTAAATATTCAATGGTTTTCACTTTCAAAGCGATGTCGCCCTCATGTCCGGCTTCGTCGCTGGCCTCAATATGGAGATAGACAAAATCGTTTGAACGCAACGCTTCAATAGCTGCTTGAGCTTTACCTTCATAATTGGTGTTGTAGAGTCCAGTAGCACCTTCCACGTCAATAGGTTGCAGGCCGGCATAAACGCCTATTCCTTTAATTAGATCGACTGCAGAAATCACAGCACCACTTTGTATGCCGTACAATTGGCTAATGGGTTCCATCTTTGGCCGATAACCTGGAGACCAAAGCCATATACTGTTCGCGGCATCTTTGCCTGCTGCTTTACGTTTTAAATTAACCGGATGAGTTTCGAGCAACGATTGAGATTTTAACGTTAACTCGTTTAATAACTGTGCTGTTTGATTTGCTTCGGGAGATAACGATTTGATCATCACATCAGCAAAAGGAGTACCTGGCACATCATGCGGCGGGATACATTCCAACGCTTTTTTCCCTCCTTTCATTTTCAATAAATGACGATAAGAAACTCCGGCAAAAAAATGAATGGTATCCGAACCTAAGTTTTCATTTAAGAAATCAATCAATTCAGCTGCTTCTTCAGTGGAAATATGTCCGGCGGAATGATTCTTGATGCGACCGTTTTCGATGCAAATCAGGTTACACCGCATTGCCATTTCATCATCAGCAATGGGAATGCCCATGCTGGCAGCTTCCAAGGAGCCACGTCCTTCAAAAACTTTTGGAACGTCATAACCCAACACGGCCATGTTTGCAATTTCACTTCCGGGTAAAAATCCTTTTGGAATGGTATTGAGTAATCCGCTGCTACCTAATGCAGTAATGCGGTCAATAAATGGTTTGTTAGCTACTTGCAAAGGTGTCTTATTTCCCAATTCGGCAATAGGTTCATCGGCCATTCCGTCACCTAATATGATAATATATTTCATGAAATTGTTTTATTTTTTTCTCTATGGTTTATGGGGAATTTGGTCCGTATATCGAGACTTGTTCCCAAAACTGTTTATTTTAGTTTGGTTGAAAAAATGGCATATTCTTCATCAAAAAATATCAGTCAAAAACTTTATGCCACTTTTTTGTGTTATGCTTCAACCTTTGCAAAGATACGGTGTTCTATGAAAAAAAACCAGAGAAAACCAATGGTTAGACATCTTTTATGTCCTACGATTGAAAGAAGACTATGTGAACATAAACGCATAAATAGTATTTACTTTATTGATTTATAGGAATATAATTCACTAAAACTTTTGATGAAAATCTATTGCATCACCCTTTTTGAAATATGTAAAAATGAGTAACTTTGAGATTATTTAATTTCTACATCATAAACCCATGAAAGAAGTGCTTCTTCAATATGCTTGGCAGTATAAATTATTTTATATCAATAATTTACAAACAACAAACGGTGAATCAATTGAAATAATTGACGTTGGACAATTAAATAGCAATGCCGGTCCGGACTTCTTTAATGCAAAAATTAAGATTGGAGATACTCTTTGGGCAGGAAACGTTGAAGTACATATTCGTGCTTCCGATTGGTTTCTTCATCATCATGATCAAAATAGCAACTATCAATCTGTTATTTTGCATGTTATCAACCAAAATGATGGATCAGTAAAAAGACCAGATGGAGAGGAGATACCTCAACTCATTCTTCCCTATTTTTCTGATTTGGAAGAAAAGTATGAGCAACTATTGCAAAAAAACACGTTCGTTGCATGTAGCCTTGTATTAGATAAAGTTGCACCCATTGCATTGCATAGTTGGCTAAATGCTTTAATGATAGAACGATTGGAACAGAAAGCGACTCAGATGGAGCAGGTTTTGAATTTCACGCAGCACCATTGGGAAGAGAGTTTTTACATTCTTTTGGCTCGAAATTTTGGATTGAATCTGAATGGAGAACCTTTTGAACAACTTGCTAAATCACTGCCAAACAATTTACTGGCAAAGCACAAAAACAATCTTTTTCAAATAGAAGCATTATTGTTTGGTCAGTCAGGATTATTGGATGAGATTTTTGAAACGAATGACGAATATGTTCAACGACTGCAAAATGAAGCGCTTTTTCTTCGCAAAAAATACACGTTGACACCTATGAATGGTCAATTATGGAAAATGCTACGTTTGCGACCCATTAATTTCCCAACGGTACGAATCGCCCAGTTAGCTGCCTTGATTCATCAATCATCAAAACTTTTTTCAAAAATCGTAGAAAATCAGGATATTAACTATCTTATTTCATTATTTCGATGTGAACCGTCACTCTATTGGAAAACACACTATTCATTTCATCAATCTTCGAGATCATCAAACAAAGCAATTGGTGACAGGACTATACAACTTCTAATTATCAATACGTTAGTCCCTTATATTTTTTTATATGGCAAATACAAAGCCCTACCCAAACTACAAGAAAACGCGTTAGAACTTTTGGAAAAACTTCCTTCGGAGCAAAATCATGTGATCGAAAACTGGGCGATATTAAACATCGTAGCGCATTCAGCATTCGAGTCGCAAGCACTGCTCCATTTAAAAAAGAATTATTGCGATGCAAAAAAATGTCTGCAATGTCGTATTGGCCATATTGCTCTCACGATCAATTAAAAAGAACATAATTTCAACTCGATCGAAAAATAAACAAGACACGATATTAAACCTTTTAATAAAGCAATTGTCTCATTAATAAATGCAATTCCTGATTTGATGTCCATTTTTATTTTCTTGGTTAATTTGCAGATTATGAAAAAACAGCTATCCTTTATTTTATTTTGCTTACTCTCAGGCTTTATTTCCGGACAAACGCTAAGTGTTAAAGGGCATGTTGAAGACTCTAAACATCACCCTTTGCCAGGTGCAACGGTTTATTTATCTTTGAAAAATACTCCAAATCAACACAAAGGCAATGTGACAGGCAATGATGGTTCATTCACAATCACCGGATTGTATGTTGGAACCTATATTATGCAAGTTTCTTTTGTGGGATTTAGCACGATTTCGGAAACGGTAAAAATTACTCAAAATGGACAAGATCTTGGGACCATTATTTTACACGAAAAATCAGTAGCATTAAACGAAGTAACCGCCGTTGGACGTTTAAGTAGAGCTGTACAAGTTTCGGATACAATGAGTTACAATGCTGATGCTTTTAAAACCATTCAAGGAGCCAGTGCTGAAACATTGATATCTAAAATGCCAGGTATTGTGGTAGATAACCAAGGTAATATTCAGGCACAAGGAGAAACGGTTAAAAATGTGTTAGTTGATGGAAAACCATTTTTTAATGGCGATCCAACATTAGCACTGAAAAATCTGCCGGCAGATATTGTTCAAAATATTGAAGTATTCGACAAACAAAGCGATCAGGCTGCATTTACAGGTTTTGATGACGGAAATTCAATAAAAACCATTAATGTAGTTACACGTCGTAAAATGCAAATAGGAGTTTTTGGAAAGATTATAGATGGCATTGGAGAAGATCATTCACATGATGTTGATTATCAAAGCTCAGCATCTGTTAATATTTTTGATGGCAATCGACGCATCACCCTGTTAGGTATGTCCAACAACATTAACCAACAGAACTTCTCACAATTAGATCTTGCCAATGTGATGGGTGGCGGCGGCGGTACAACCAAAACTAACGCAGGAGGTTTTAACTACACCGATAATTGGGGGTCAAAAATCACTGTGACAAGCGGCTATTTTTTCAATATGACCGATAATTTGAGAAATCAAACGGTGGCACGTACTTATTTTGATGCGGCAGATGCCGGAAGAACGTATAATGAAATAGATCACGCCAACTCAACAAATTACAATCATCGGTTTAATATGAAATTGGATTATAGACCTGATGCAAATAACTGGCTTACGTTCACTCCGTCTTTAAGTTTTCAACGGAATATCAACAGTAGCACGATGTTTGGTCAAACCTTTTTAAATGGTGCTCTAAACAATCAAACATCAAATCAAAGCAATAATGCAACAACTGCCAGTAATATTTCACTATCGTTGCTCTATCGTCACCGTTTTAGTAAACCCGGCAGAACCATTTCAGCGTATGCCAATTATGGTTCAAACACCAATCATCAAGATGGTTATTATGAAGCACACAGTTTCTTCAATTCCCAAATTGATACAACCAATTCGTATCAAACGCTGCTAAACAATTCGAATGGGTACAACTGGGGAACCAGCTTGATTTATACTGAGCCTGTCAGTACACATGGGATGTTACAAGCCTCATATCGTGTAAATTATAATCATCGGAACATTGATCAACGCGATTATCAATATTTTACGCAACAACTTGATACAACGCTGTCAAATGTTTACAACAGCGATTATTTGACACAAAGCGGAGGAATCGGATATCGCTATCGGAACATTAATGGGTTAATGATGATGGCTAACCTGAATTTGCAACATGCCACTTTGCAAGGCGATGAAATGTTTCCATTGCCTCTCAATACTCATTTTGCTTATACCAGCTTATTGCCGATGGTTATGTTAAATTATAAGATAAGCCCTATTAGTTCGGTACACTTTATGCTTCGTTCATCAACATCGGCGCCATCTATTCAACAATTAGAAAATGTAGTTAATAATAGGAATCCATTGATGGTGACAGGCGGTAATCCCAGTTTAAGCCAACAAACCTCCAACCGTGCATTACTACGATACACGCTAACGCCAACCAGTGGGCAAACACTGATCATCATGTTAAGTGCAGGAAATACCAGCAACTACATCGGAAATTCAACATTTATAGCTCAACGGGATTCGTTACTTCAGGGCGGTGTCTTGTTGAACAAAGGAGCTCGATACAGCTATCCTGTGAATCTATCGGGCAATTGGAGCGGAAGTTCCTTAGTAACGTATGGATTTCCGGTAGAATTTTTAAAAAGTAATTTGAACCTCTCCACCATGCTTACCTACAACAGGCTCCCTTCAATTTATAACGGAATTACAGAAGTTACTAATAATTATGTGGTTATGCCCAAGGCAATCTTGGGAAGCAACATAAGCGATAAATTAGACTTTACGCTAAGTTATGGAGCTTCTTTCAACATGGCGCGTAATCAAATGTTTCCAAATCAAAACAGTACATATTTGAATCAAACCGCGCAATTCAAATTTGACTGGATATTATGGGATAATTTTACGTTTGAAAATGTGTTAACTTATCAAGGTAATTCAGGCATGTCTAACGGATACAATCAAAACTACCTTTTGTGGAATACTTCTGTAGGGAAGAAAATTTTTAATAATCAACGAGGTGAGATAAAATTGCAAGCCTACGATTTATTGCATCAAAACAAATCGTTGACACAGAATGTATACGACACATACTATCAAGATGTTTCCTCCAATGTAATGCAACCCTATGTGATGCTAACTTTCACTTACGATTTACGTAACTTCAAGGGATCGCAATACCAAAAACAACAACAAACAGAACGCCATCACTGGAACGGTGTTCGGGGTGGACATCCTCCAGGGGGTATACCAATGGAACCTGGTGGTGGCGGATATCGGCATCCACCAATGGACTAATAAACTGATTATCAATAAGCATTGTAAGAGAGAATCTCAGAAAGAGGTTTTCTCTTTTTTGTGCGATGAGGTTGAGCCGAATACCCAAGTAAAATGATCATCAGAACCCGTTTTGAAGAAGGAATATGAAGAACCTTTTGAATTTTTTGTTCATCAAACCAACCAATCACACATGACCCCAATCCCTCGTCAGTTGCTGCTAAAATGATATGAGCCGCTAAAATACCTAAATCAAGATGCGGATAATGTTTATGCTGCGTCCAACTACCAAACGAAGAAAGAAGATTCGCTCTTTCTTCGACAATAACCAATTGAATGGGAGCTTGTTTTGTAAAATGATTTACACCAACTACTCGATTGGAAGTTGCATCGGCAATGACATTTCGCACTTCCGGTTCATTCACTACAATAATTTTCCATGGTTGTGCATTGCAAGCAGAAGGCGATAATCGGGCAGTTTCAAAAATACGCTCAAGCTTTTCTTTTTCAACAGGTTGGTCGATATATGCACGATCACTTTGGCGTTCAGCTACAAGATCATAGAAACGCTTCATATTGGGGAGTTATTTAACCATGATTTTGAATACAATTTTGCGAACTAAACTTTTTTCTCCAAATTGAATATTCGTGAAATGCGCTTGACTTGGAAAAAAGACAAAAAAGTATTGTGGAGTAGCTACATAATATGGAAAAATAGGTAACGAATAATGTCCGACATCTTTTGTTGGGTCATAAGGTTCAACTACTTTAGCATCGGACAATTTACCACTTCCCATTAATTCTCTTCCGGAAACAACATACTGAAAATCGATATATTTGCGATGAGCTTCTAATAGTTGTTTACCTGGGTCATGAGTTGTATATTCTTGCACGTTCACAAATACTTTATCACTCAATACTTTTCTTCCCAAAGGCAAAGTGCTCAAATTATTATGAGTAAGGAATTGACACACAGCTTTCCACCGATTGGGATGTAGCTTTATGTGCTGATAAAGCAATGGTGCATTTACTGAAGGTGCAGGAATGGCAGCAACTCCCTCTTTTGCAAAGTAATTTTTCACCCAAACATTGGCCTGTTGTTCAGTTAACTCTGACTTTATTTTTTGCTGCTGAGCCACAACATTCATGCCAAACAAGCAAATCAACAAAAGTGATACGTATCTCATTACAATTAAATGAATGTTAGTTTTTTATACTCCAATACCTTCATAATTGAAACCAACCTCCATGACTTCTTTCTTATCATAAATATTTCGACCATCCAAAATGACAGGATGTTTCATTAATTTTTTGATTATTTGCCAGTTAGGCATTCTAAATTCTTTCCATTCTGTCACCAACATCAAAGCATCGGCATCATTGACTGCATCATAAATATCGGTTGAGAAATAAATCAATTGTTGCTGATCATCATTCAATTCCCGATTGATCGTCAATTGTGCTTTTTCAATGGCAATAGGATCGAAAACTTTTACATGACAACCGGCATCCACAAGTTTACGAATTAACACCAAAGCAGGAGCTTCACGCACATCATCAGTATTAGGCTTAAAAGAAAGTCCCCAAATAGCAACTACTTTTTCATCTAATTTCCCTCCATCAAAAGATGCTACAAATTTATCAAATAAAATAGATTTCTGTCGTTCATTGACTCCATCAACCGATTGTAATATATCCATTGAACATCCATGCTTATGAGCAGTCTGAATCAATGCACGAACATCTTTCGGGAAACAGGATCCACCATAACCAATACCCGAATAAAGAAACTTTGTACCAATACGACTATCTGTACTAATACCTTTTCGCACCATATTAACGTCAGCACCAACTTTCTCGCACAAATTTGCAATTTCATTCATAAAACTTATTCGCGTAGCTAACATGGCATTAGCTGCATATTTTGTCAATTCTGCTGAAGGAACATCCATGAAAATGACACGAAAATTATTCAATAAAAATGGTCGGTACAATTGCGTCATCAACTTTTGCGCTTGTTCCGTTTCAATTCCAACAACTACTCTATCGGGACTCATAAAATCACTAATGGCATCTCCTTCTTTGAGAAATTCAGGATTAGATGCAACGTCAAAAGAAATATTTACACCGCGTTTATCCAATTCTTCTTGAATTATAGCCTTAACCTTTTGAGCCGTACCAACTGGAACCGTACTTTTGGTAACTACTAAAACATAGTGAGACAAGTGCTTTCCGATAGTTTGAGCTACTTCAAAAACATAACGCATGTCAGCGCTTCCGTCTTCACCCGGCGGTGTCCCAACAGCGCTAAAAACCACTTCTACATTGTCTAATACCGAAAGTAAAGAAGTTGTGAAATGAAGGCGATTTGCTTTCATATTTCGAGCAACCATTTCTTCAAGCCCTGGCTCAAAAATGGGAATTACTCCTTTCTTTAATTGTTCAATTTTTGTTTCATCAATATCAACACACGTTACTTGCACGCCCATTTCAGCAAAACAAGCACCAGTGACAAGTCCTACATAGCCAGTTCCAATGATTGCAATATTCATGTTTTAAACTTTATTTATATGTTTTCTTTAGATGGGTTTCTTTTTTATACTCGACAAGGGATTATTTTGCTATATGATTTTCGATTACTCCTCATAATAATCCTTGGTATAGTCTTTTCCTGCTTTCTTTCTCCCGTAATAACCATATCCATAACGATGATAACCATAATGATAACCATATCCTGATTTTGAAGTATCTAAATCATTTAATACTATGCCGATATGATATATCCCGTCCATTTTTAATTGTCGAATGACAGTTTTAAAGAACTTCTTATCTGTTTTTTTACTTCGTGCCAAATAAATCACCGTATCAGCTATCGACATAAGTGGGTACGCATCAGCAACGATTCCAACAGGACTTGTGTCGATGATAATATATTTATATGTTTTCTTTAGATGGGTTTCTTTTTTATAATCACCAAGATCATATTTTGCAATAACCAGAAAATAGGATATTCGATTACTCCTCATAATAATCCTTGGTATAGTCTTTCCCTGCTTTCTTTCTCCCGTAATAACCATATCCATAGCGATGATATCCGTAATGATAACCATATCCTGATTTTGAAGTATCTAAATCATTCAATACTATCCCGATATGATATATCCCGTCCATTTTTAATTGTCGGATAACTGTTTTAAAAAACTTCTTATCTGTTTTTTTACTTCGTGCCAAATAAATCACAGTATCTGCTAAAGACATAAGTGGATATGCATCAGCAACAATTCCAACAGGACTTGTGTCGATGATAATATATTGATATGTTTGCTTTAATTGATTTATCAAGTCAAGTAACTTATTCGACCGAATTAATTCTCCCGGGTTCGGAGGTACACTTCCAGAAAGCAATAAATCAAAATTAAAATCGGTAGTTGGATGAATTATAGCTTCTTCTAAAGTTAATTCATCAAGTAAAACATTGGTTATACCTACTTTATTTTCTAAATTTAAAGAAGCAGCCAACGAAGGTTTACGGAGGTCTAACCCCACTAAGATGGTTTTTTCTCGGGTCATGGCACATATTGCAGCGTAGTTCAGACTAAAATAACTTTTACCGTCACCAGACTCAGTTGAGGTGACAACCACACAAGCAGCGTCATTTTTCTGTGCCACAAAATTTACACGTGTTCTGATAATCCGATAAGCTTCTGCAACGGAAGATTTTGGATGTTTTATCACTGAAATTGTGGTAGCATTGATGACATGTGGAACATTGCCAAGATATGGAAAAGCAGTCATCTTTTCAATATCGCGTTTATCTATGATCTTCAGTTTCAGGAATTCTTTCAATATAATGATTAACAACGGGATCAATAAGCCAATAGCAATAGCCATCATCATACTGCGTGACTTTTCTCCTCCATTAGTTACTGATATCATTCTTGCTCGCTCCAAGATTGTGTTATCGGGCACATTAGAGGCTTGTTGAATTTGTGCTTCAGCTCTTTTTTGCAGCAAATAAGTATAATAAGCATCGTTCATTTTGTATTGACGCTCAAAATTGCTCATTTTGTTTTCAATTTCAGGCAAGGATTCTAATTGTGTTGTTGCTTTTTGCTCTTGATTATCAATGTTTTGTTTTTCTATTTCAAAACCGGCCTGAACATTCTTTAAAGCATCTTCCATCGCATTGCGAATACGCGTCAACTCATCCGTGTATTTTTCATAAAAGGGATTTTGTGGTGTTGTTTGACTCAGTTTTATTTGAGCAGCATTGAACTGATTTAATAATTCAACCAAAATCGGATCAACAATACCTAAGCTGGATGGCGTCATAATTTGATCCTTATTGAGATTTCGCTTAATATAATTCTCCAAATAATGCAAATAGGTTTCTTTTAGTTGAAATTCTAAGCGTTTTTCTTCATACGATGTCAAATGCCCCATTAACGTACTGGAATAAGTATTCATATCGAATACTTGAGACGTTTTTCTGTAATCTTGTAATTTATTTTCAGAAAGATGTAATGAATCAGATATTTGATCTAATTGACTGTTTATGAAATCAATAGTTTTGCTTGCTTCTTCATTTTTGCGCTGTAAGTTATCAATTAAAAACTCATCGCATAGAACGTTCAAAAAATCAATATCTCGCTGATAGACAGGGCCTGTCATCGAAACAGACAATACAGTCGAATTCGTTGTAACAAAATTCAGCGCAATGCGTGAAGAAAAATAATCGGCTAAATAGTCAGGCGATAAAAAGGCAAAATGGAGAAAGGCTTTATTTTGAAAGAGATCCGTTTTGTTGACAATAATCGTGAAATAATTCGTCGAAAGAAGCTCTCCATATTTTCCAGTAAATACCAATCTTCCCAATTGTTTATCTTTCTGATGAATGATTTCAAACGAATTTCCATCAATATCGTGAAAATCAAATTGAACGCCATATACATTATCAGCAATTCGATCACTTTTTATATCAATAGGCGATATGCCATATAAATTGTTCAATTTAAATCGTCCTTCTGTATAATAATCGACAGAAAGATCGATTTTCGATAAAGCTTTGCGAATTAGCTCATTCGATGTGAAAATAATCATCTGATTATCAATGTTTTTATATGCAGTATTTAGATTAAACCCCTGCATTACCAATTGTGAGCTTTGAGAAGGTTGGCCAGCACCAATTAAAATTTGAGCACTCACCTGATAAATAGGTTTCCATGTTCGATTGACTAAAAAAGCGATACCCAACGTCATAGCAAGAAAAAACACAAACAAGTACCAATGATGAAGGATTTTAAACAACCACTCCATAATGTCAAACGTGGATTCTTCTTCATCCATGTTTTGAAAATTAGAGCTTGGAGGTAAATAAGTAGGAGGTTTTGTAGAAGTATCCATAAGAAAAAGGGTCAAACCGGTTTTTTGCTAGCGTTTTGTATTTAGTACCAATAATAAAAAGGATATGGAAGTGGTGATGATACCAATAAATGCGCTAAAGGAATCAATTTGAAAAAAGCTGGAAGGTGTTGTGCTGACATAAATAATATCATTTGGATAGACATAATAAAAAGGAGAATCGATAATAGAGCGAGTTCGAATGTCAAATTCTTTTATAACAACACCTTTTGGCGTTTGTCGAATTATACGGACTTTGCCACGATCGCCATTAGACTGAATATCGCCTGATGCAGCTAAAGCCTCAAAAATAGTCAGTTTGTCCTTATAAATTGGAAACTTTCCACGCCCGGCTTCTCCAAGAACATAATAGAAATCGTTGCTTAAAGCAAGTATTACTTTTGCCTTTGGGTCTAATGTTTTTACTTTATTTTCAACTACTTGTGTGGCAGCAGCTAATGTTAAACCTCCAATTTTCAGATGAGACATGAAAGGAAGATCAACTGTGCTATCAGGATAAATACGATAACCTGTTGTACCATTTGTTCCAATATTGCTACTTGATCCATTTTCTGCAAAGAGAGCGCTAACATCGTCTTTAATGGTCAAAACGCGCAAACTTATTTCATCATTGGGTTGCAACACGTACCATTTATAGGACTCTTTGTGATATTGTGGTAAATTAGTGCGTGTTTGCAAATAAGCTGTCGTATAATTGTTTACACATGAAGAAAGTAAGAAAGCAACAAAAATTGCCATCACTACCCTACTCAATTTATGTACAATTGTCGAACCCAAACTTTTATTTAACATAATGGGAAATACTAAAAAACAGTAATACAAACGACAACGACATTGTCACAGAACTCAATAATCCTGACCACGATGTGATTCCAAAGAATTGAGCTGAAATAGGTTGAACATACATTATATCATTAGGTTGTACGTAATAAAACTCTGAGCCAATGATTGATTTACTCCGCACATCAAAAGTTTTCACTATTGTGCCAGTTGGAGTTTGTCGTAAAATACGGATTTTAGCCCGATCAGCCATTGATTTCAAATCACCGGATATTGCCAATGCCTCAAAAATAGTCAGCTTATTCTTCATTAGGTTGTAACGTCCTGTTCCTGCTGCTCCAATTACGGTAAAATAATTATTTGCCAATTCTACTCTAAAATAGCATTTTCCAAACTCGGCATTTGCTTTTTCTTCTAATAACATCTTCGTTTCTCGCAATGTTTTTCCTCCGGCTTCAATTTTTCCTATATACGGAAAATCAACATTGCCTAAGCTATCGATTCGATAAGTGAATAAATCAGAATTTGAACCGCCGTTTCCTTGCGTTTGTTCTTGTTGAAACAACTTGCTTACATCTGGATTCAATGAACGGATTTGAATGCTTAGGCGATCTCCGGGTTGTAACTTATAATCGTGATATTTTACGGTGTCTTTATAGGCAGGAATACCCATCCCAGGATTTTGCAAATAATTGATTTCCTTATAGGTAATGCAAGATGAGAAAGAAATAACTCCCAGAAAAGTTACCATCAAAAAAGCAACATATTGTTGTGTTTTTTTTATCATCAATTTATTAGCACAAGAATCCATATTGGATAAGTTATAGTTGCTTAAACATCTTACAAGACAGAGAATGAGAGATCATTTCTTTTGACAAAAATAGCAAATTAAATTTACATCAACACGATAATTCGCATTTCATTTTTTGAAAGAATCACCATGTAATTGGCATTTCATTATTCTCAACCAAATAAGCATTAGCAAGGCTAAAATGATGATTTCCAAAGAATCCACGATGAGCAGACAACGGGGATGGATGAGGCGACTGTAAAATCAAATGATTGGCTGGTGAAATCATGGCTCCTTTTTTTTGTGCATAAGCGCCCCATAACATAAAAACAAGATGCTTTTTCTCATTAGCTAATAATTCAATCACTTTATCGGTGAATTGTTCCCATCCCTTTTGTTGATGAGAGCCGGCTTGATGAGCACCCACTGTTAATGTGGCATTTAATAACAAAACGCCTTGCACAGCCCACCTTTCTAAATTACCCGAAGTTGGCATAGAGATGTGTAAATCATCATGTATTTCTTTGAAAATATTGATAAGCGAAGGAGGAAATGGTACATTATCCATGACTGAAAAGCAAAGTCCATGTGCCTGATTAGGTTCATGATATGGGTCTTGACCAATAATTACCACTTTTGTTTGATCAAAAGGGCACAAATCAAAAGCATTAAAAATTTTACTTGCAGGAGGATAAACAGTTCCCTGTGAATAAGCAGTTTTGACGAACTGAACTAAGTGTTGAAAATAATCTTTCTCAAACTCTTGTTCCAAACGCAACTTCCAGCTATTTTCAATTCGAACATCCATGTTAGCGGTGACTAAAATTTAATGGAACGAAGATACGTGAATTGTAGATAGAAAACAAAAAAACCGACAGTTTTGCCGGTTTTTTTGAATATAAAATGAGATTCAATTAATTTGTTTCCTTATCCAATGCTTGATACTCAGTGTTCATTTGCAAACGATAATAGAGTTTCTTTAAGGTGCTTGTAATATCTGCATCTTTGGGATTCATTTTATGTGCTTTTTCAAAATAGGGTAAAGCCTGTTTGAAAACGGTAGTTGCATCAGCCACTTTTTGATTGTAAATTGTTACGTCTTTAATATCATTTGCAGCTAACAACATATTTACAGCCTGATTATAATATAATCGTCCAATAGAAGCTTCTGCTTCTGCATAATCAGGTTTCAACTCTAATGCTTTTTCAAATGCAGCACGAGCGCTATCAATATCTTTATTCATTTCCAACAAATTTCCTTTTACATACTGATATTGAGCAACTGTAGGTTCTTCTTCGATAGCTTTATTCAAATAATCCAATGCTTCAGCATTTTTGCCTGAGTAAATAAAATAATTAATCAGATTTTGCATGAAGAATGGTTCAGCAGGAAATTTGGATGCTCCTTCTTTTAAAGTAGCTACAAATTTTGCTGTGTCTTTTTGTGCTGCATATTGTTGATAAAGAAGTTCATATACGTTTTTCAGTTCGTAATTGTCATTCTTCAATTGTAGCAATAAATCAATAGATTTTGTAGTATCATTGGCATTTATAGCAGCAATAGCTGTATAATATTTTACCATTTTATACGTGCTGTCTTTTTTCAACTCGTTGGGTTCAAACATTTTCAAATCAGGGATTGACAAATAAACTTCAAATGCTTTAACAACATCAGCGTAACGCTTTTGATCGAAAAGATAACTTCCATACCGAATTAATTGACCATCGGTGAAATATGTCCGAATGGTATTCTTAATATCTTTCGTGTAACGCGGTTTGATCTTTCCTTTTGCATTAGGTTGCTGATCTAAATCATAGCTTTTCAAATAGTAACCAAACGCTTTAATCATATTAATACCCAAAGTGTCTTGGTCAAATTTTTGCTTTAATAGTTCTTTGGCATACTCTTTTTCACTAATAGCATTGTACACTTCACCGGCTGTGTACCAAGTTTCAGCTTCATCTTTCGTTGTCGGATTTACCAATGCAGCCTGAATGGCAGCTTCTGCAGCCGGAAAATCAGGTGTGCCGGCTAAAGCTTTATCTTTAGCCAGAGAAACATTTGATTTCTGGCCAAACATGGTTGCCGTTGAAGCAACCAACATGAGGGAAAACAAGATTTTTTTCATAACGATGTTTTTAGGGTGACTTTTAATACAGTTAGTTTTCTATTTATTCTTCAATCATGGAAGCACTTTCATCTAATTGCGCAATTTGAGAAGTAATTTCTTCATTTGCCTCTGACTGAACTTTGCAGACAGAAGCTATCTCATCATTTCGTTTTTCTAAATTAATCAAACGAACGCCTTGAGTAGCTCTTCCCATCACGCGCATATTTGCCACTTGCATTCGAATCGCGATGCCCGATTTATTGATAATCATTAAATCATTGTCATCCGTCACATTCTTGATACTTACCAATTTGCCCGTTTTATCAGTAATATTAAGTGTGCGAACTCCTTTACCACCGCGATTGGTAATTCGATAATCATCAATCAAAGAACGTTTTCCATATCCTTTTTCTGAAACAACCAGTATCGTTTCGTGCTCTTTGTCCGAAATGCAAATCATACCAACTACTTCATCATTCTCATCATCAAGCATCATGCCACGAACTCCCGTTGCTGTTCTACCCATGTCGCGGACTTTTTCTTCATTAAAACGAATGGCTCTTCCATTCCGATTGGCGATCAGCACCTCTGAATTACCGTCAGTCAAACGCACTTGAATTACTTGATCGTCCTCTCTGATTAAAATAGCATTTACTCCATTTACACGAGGTCGGGAATAGGCTTCTAATGAGGTTTTCTTAATAATACCCTTTTTAGTACAGAACACCAAATAGTGAGATTGATTGTATTCAGCATCATCTAACTGTTTGACGCGAACAAAAGCATTTACTTTATCTTCCGAGTCAATATTGAGCAAATTCTGAATAGCTCTTCCTTTGCTGTTTTTTGTTCCTTCCGGAATTTCATATACTTTCAACCAATAGCAACGCCCTTTTTGTGTGAAAAAAAGCATATAGCTATGCATAGATGCAGGATAGATGTATTCAATAAAATCCTCATCGCGGGAATTGCTGCCCTTTGAACCTACTCCACCGCGATTTTGTGATTTAAATTCACTCAATGGTGTACGTTTTATGTATCCTAAATAAGAAATGGTGATAATCATCTCTTCGTCTGCATAAAAATCTTCAGGATTAAATTCTTCAGAAGCATAAACAATCTCTGTTCGACGTGCATCGCCATATTTATTCTTAATTTCAAGTAATTCATCGCAAATAATTTTCATACGATGCTCTTTGTTTTCAAGAATATCTTTCAAATTGGCTATCAATAACTTGATTTCCTCATACTCTGCATGCAGCTTATCTTGCTCCAAACCTGTCAGTTGACGAAGACGCATTTCAACAATTGCTCTTGCTTGAATGTCTGAAAGTTGAAAACGCTCTATTAATCCAGCCCGTGCTTCATCCGGCGTTTTTGATCCTCTTATTATGGCAATCACTTCATCAATATGATCACTGGCAATAATAAGTCCTTCAAGAATATGTGCTCTTTTTTCAGCTTCAGCTAATTCGAATTGCGTACGTCTCACCACCACTTCATGTCGGTGATCAACAAAATGGCCGATAAGACTTCTCAAGGTAAGCATTTGAGGACGACCATGAACCAATGCAATGTTATTTACATTGAAAGAAGATTGTAAGGCTGAATACTTAAATAACTTATTTAATACGACTTGCGAATTTGCATCCCGTTTAATATCAATCACGATGCGCATGCCTTGTCGATCACTTTCATCGTTGATATTCGAAATTCCTTCCAATTTTTTATCTTCCACCATGTCAGCAATCGCTTTTATTAACTCAGCTTTGTTGACCATGTAAGGAATTTCGGTTACTATAATCTTTTCCCGACCATTCGATTCAATTTCAATCTCTACCTTGGAGCGAATGACAATGCGCCCTCGACCTGTTTCAAAGGCTTCGCGAACACCGGCATATCCATAAATGATTCCCCCTGTCGGAAAATCAGGTGCTTTGACGTACTTAATTAACTCATCAACTGTAATCTCACTATTATTAATATAAGCAATCGTAGCATCAATAATATCGGATAAGTTATGCGGTGGCATATTAGTTGCCATACCAACTGCGATGCCGGAAGCTCCATTTACCAATAGATTCGGGATACGTGTGGGTAATACGGTAGGTTCTTGCAAAGAATCATCAAAATTGGGTTGAAAATCGACAGTGTTTTTGTCAATATCCAACAACATTTCTTGGGCAATCTTTTGCAATCGTGCTTCAGTATAACGTTGAGCAGCTGGATTGTCTCCATCTACAGAACCAAAATTTCCTTGTCCATCCACTAAAGGATAACGCAACGACCAAGGCTGAGCCAAACGAACCATAGCCAAATAAACGGCAGAATCGCCATGCGGGTGATACTTACCTAATACTTCCCCCACAATTCTCGCCGACTTCTTATAAGGTTTATTCGCATCTAAGCCCAATTCATTCATCGCGTACAAAATTCTACGATGTACAGGCTTAAAACCATCCCGCACATCTGGTAAAGCACGCGAAACAATCACTGACATAGAATAATCTATGTAAGATGATTTCATCTCCTCCTCAATGTTGATCTTTATAATCCTATCGTTATCAATCATCTATTCTAATTAATTGAATTCTGTAACTCTGCTTTAAACAGCGCACTAAGTTATCTATTTTCACAGATATTGCCAAGCAATTTGGTGAATTTTGTGAACAAAAAAGGTTAATCAATGAATGAGAATCCTTATTTGTGGTTGATTGTATGGCTCCAAACATAGCATCCATCTATATTAATTTCCGGTTTAGCATCTTGTGGGAAGAAGCCATACAACGCCGACCCTGATCCCGACATAGAAGCATAGGTGGCTCCTTGACGATATAAACTTGTTTTTAGATCATGGAGTAATGGAAACTTTGAAAACATAACCGTTTCAAAATCATTATGGATGGTTTTCTCCCAAGTGTCTATAGGATACTTAACAAGTTCATTGACTGATACGTCAACTTTTCTTGGTGTAATAGCATGATAAGCCTCTCGTGTAGAAATATGAACCGAAGGCTTTACAATAACCAATAAATAGGAATCTAAACATAACTCAACTGGCTGTAAGATTTCCCCTCTTTGAGTTGCAAAGGCAGGTTGATTACGAATAAAAAACGAGCAATCAGAACCCAATCCGGAAGCATAATTTTCCATTTGTTCGTTAGTCAAATGCAATGAAAAGGAGTCATTCAATAACTTAATCATCCACGCGGCATCCGATGACCCACCACCAAGCCCTGCACCTAATGGAATGTTTTTATGTAAATAAATAGACAACTCGGGCAAAGCAAAATCGGCTTTGATCATTTGATAAGCCCTCATTACCAAATTATTTTCAATAGCATCCGGAATAGCAATTCCTGAAATAGTAAACGTTGTTTTGTCAGCCGGTATGACCTCTAAAGCATCACAAAGAGGGATCGGATAAAAAATGGTTTCAATGTTATGAAATCCATCATTTCTTCTCTCAACAATATTTAATCCAATATTAATTTTCGCGTTCGGGAAACACAGCATGATATTAGTATGTAAATAAATAGCTGCTAAAATTATTTAAGCCATTTATGATGAAGCGATTTATATCACGTACAATTTTCTATGCAAAGGTAAAAAAACTTTTCTGACAACCATTTCTCGAAATCATCTTTCTTGTATGAACAAATAAAGAAATAATGCCAAAGGAAAACAGATCAATCACTTTCTTTTCTCAAGAATCAAAGTAAGCCACACTTGTTTTAATGAATTGCTAATCATCTAAAAAAGAAAATAGACTGGCATTTTCATCTTCAAATAAATGGATATTGTTAACAACTTGTTAATATGTTTTTAAGTAGTAAAGGAGAAAAATGAGTAGATTTGAACTTGAAAAAACACTTATATCAGATGGACAATAATCAAAAGAATACAAGACGAAAAGCGACACCACCAGTAACCATTTCCTCGAATGATTTTGGAAAACTTCCACCGCAGGCATTAGAATTGGAAGAAGATGTTTTAGGTGCTATGATGCTTGAAAAAGATGCTTACTTCTTAGTTAGCGAAATCCTTTCGCCTGATTCTTTCTACAAAGAAGCAAATAATAAGATATATAAAGCCATTGTTGATTTGGCACTTAAGCAAGAACCAATTGACATGCATACCGTTACAGAACAACTTCGCAAAAATGGTGTGTTGGACGAAATTGGAGGAGCATATTACATTACACTTCTTACTGCCAAAATAGCTTCAGCCGCGCACATAGAATTTCATGCTCGCATCATCGCCCAGAAATATTTAGCGCGTGAATTGATTCGGGTTTCAAGCGAGATTCTCTCCAAAGCATTTGATGATCGTACCGATGTGGTTGATTTAATGCAAGAAGCTGAAGGCATGCTTTTTGAAGTGTCCCAACGAAATGTAAAAAAAGACGTACAACAAATAAATCCTATTATTGAAGAAGCAGTTAAACGAATTCAGGAAGCTTCAAAACGACCGGAAGGACTAAGTGGCATTCCTTCCGGATTTCATAGCTTAGATAAAATTACTTCAGGATGGCAACGTTCTGATTTAATTATTATTGCAGCTCGTCCGGCAATGGGAAAAACAGCATTTGTCATTTCAATGGCTCGCAATATGGCTGTAGATTACAATATGCCGGTAGCGCTTTTTTCCCTTGAAATGTCAAATGTCCAATTAGTAAATCGTTTGTTGATGAACGTATGCGAAATAGAAGGTGACAAAATTAAAAACGGGCAATTAGCACCATTTGAATGGCTTCAATTAGACTATAAACTCAAAAAACTTTATGATGCCCCTATCTATTTAGACGACACTCCCAGTCTTTCAGTGTTTGAGTTACGAACCAAAGCTCGTCGATTAGTGAAAGAGCATCATATTAAAATTTTGATTATTGACTACTTACAATTAATGAATGCTAGTGGGATGACCTTTGGCAGCCGTGAGCAAGAAGTTAGTACCATTTCACGCTCATTAAAAGGACTTTCCAAAGAATTAGACATTCCCATTATTGCTTTATCTCAATTAAATCGAAGTTTGGAAGGACGAATTGGACATGACGGGAAGCGTCCTCAATTATCAGATTTGCGCGAATCGGGAGCAATTGAGCAAGATGCTGACATGGTTTGCTTTATACACCGCCCTGAATATTACAAAATAACGGAAGATTTACAAGGAAATTCATTAATAGGAATGGCGGAAATTATTATTGCAAAGCATCGAAATGGGGCAACCGGTGACGTTATGTTACGCTTCAAAGGACAATTTGCCAAATTTACGAACAAAGACGATGAAGATGAAAGCTCTTATCAAGGATATATTTCAAAAATAAATGAGAATAACTCCTTCACCTCTCCAAACAATGGAACCTCAAGCCCGGAAGCATATCCACCACCTCCTTTACCAAACGAGTATGATGTTCCATTTTAATGGAGCTTTAGAATGATGAACCTAAGTGGTTTACCTGCCATTTACTAATAAAGATACCTCTTCGTTCATTATATTCTTTTCTTTACTCATTTTTTTATTCAAAAAATGCCATAGCATAAACGTAAATATAGAAAAACAAAATATGAGATAACAGAAATAAAAAGATGCCGGCTAATAATTGACCTATCATTTTTTCTTTGGTGAAATAATAATCAAGTCATCAATTAATCCTACCATCATAATGATGTTGCGCTCGCAAAAAAATACAACATGGCTATCTGAAGGCGAAAGAAAAAAATGATGGTGATAACCCGCGATGAAAAAATAATAACTCCATTTAATATTAGCCACTTTCAACAAAAGTGGAAATTAAATTACCCCGAAGATAAATGCCATTACAAGCACTAAGAAAGAATGTATTTGCAGATACTTTGAAATTCTATGCCAAGTAGTTGATTATTCTTCAGGTACTTCTATTTTTAGATTTAGTTCTTTCAACTGATTCATGTCAATTGGAGATGGTGCACCACTCATTATATCTCGACCGGAATTATTTTTCGGAAATGCAATACAATCGCGAATACTGTCCAGGCCGGCAAACAAGGACACAATTCGATCAAGACCAAATGCTAAGCCACCATGTGGAGGAGCACCAAATTTGAAAGCATCCATCAAAAAACCAAATTTAAATTGAGCCTCTTCCTCACTGAATCCCATAATTTGAAAAATCTTGTGTTGCAATTCACTATTATGAATTCGAATTGAACCTCCGCCTAATTCTACTCCATTGATGACCATATCGTAAGCATTCGCACGAACTTTGCCCGGATCTGACTTCAACAAAGAAATATCTTCCGGCTTTGGGGAAGTGAATGCGTGGTGCATGGCATAAAAACGTTGCGTTTCATCATCCCACTCAAATAATGGAAAATCGACAACCCAAAGTGGAGCATAATCATTTTTCTTTCTCAATCCTAACCGATTCCCCATTTCTAAACGCAATTCAGACAAAGCTTTTTGAGTTTTCTTTGTTTCTCCGGCTAAAACCAACATCAAATCACCTGGTTTTGCATTCATAGCATTTGCTATTCCTTTCAAATCTTCTGAAGAATAAAACTTGTCAATGGAAGATTTAAAAGAGCCATCTGCTTCGAATTTAATATAAACTAATCCTTTTGCTCCAATTTGAGGACGTTTCACAAATTCTGTCAGTTCATCTAATTGCTTACGAGTAAACGTGCTGCATTCAGACGCACATATACCCGCTACATAATCTGCGGCATCAAAAACAGCAAATTGATGACCTGATACAAGTTCTTTCAGCTCAACAAATGACATTCCAAACCGCAAATCAGGCTTATCAGAACCATATAATCGCATTGCATCTGCATAAGTAATTCTTGGAAACGGTGACATTTCCATGTGGTGAATTTCTTTAAACAGATGTTTCATCATTCCCTCAAAAATATTCAACACATCATCTTGTTCCACAAACGACATTTCACAATCAATTTGTGTGAACTCTGGTTGTCTATCGGCACGCAAATCTTCATCTCGGAAACATTTCACAATTTGAAAATAACGATCAAAACCGGCAATCATCAACAATTGTTTATAAAGTTGTGGCGATTGTGGCAAGGCGTAAAACTCACCCGGATTCATTCGTGATGGCACTACGAAATCGCGCGCACCTTCAGGAGTTGATTTAATTAAAACAGGAGTTTCGACTTCTAAAAATTGGAATTCATGTAAATATTTTCGCACTTCCAACGCAATTAAGTGCCGTAACTCTAAATTACGACGCACTGCGTTACGTCGAAGATCTATGTAACGATATTCCATCCGCAAATCATCACCACCATCTGTGTCATCTTCAATGGTAAAAGGAGGAATTTTTGATTCATTGAGAATTATCAATTCAATAGCAATGATCTCAATGTCGCCTGTATCTAAATGTTGATTCTTATTGCTCCGTTCAGCAACGACCCCCTTACATTGTATCACCCATTCTCGACCTATTCGGTTAGCTTGATCAAATAAGACAGCATTTTTGTCTTGATTAAATACCAATTGTGTGATGCCGAAACGATCTCTGAGGTCAACAAATGTCATTCCTCCCATTTTGCGGATGCGTTGCACCCAACCAGATAAAATTACAGTTTCGTTAATATGATTAAGGCGCAATTCGCCACACGTGTGCGTTCTAAACATGTTATTTTAATTGATAACTAATTGTTTATGAAAATATATAATGAACACGAAATTGATTGATCATTCTTTCCTTTTCGTATTAACAAAATGATCAGCAGCAATAGTTAGTTGTTGAAACCATTCTTCGCCAAATTTACGAATCAAAGGCTCTTTTAGAAATTGATAGAGTGGCTCGTTTTGATCGTTTCCTGATACAATAGCATCACGACAAACATGCCATTGATGATAATTAACAGCAGTAAATTTTTTATAGCTTGTTAGACGGATTGGATATAAATGACACGACAAAGGCTTTCTGAATGATGTTTTCTTCTGTTCAAACGCTTCTTCTATTCGACACTTCCAGTAATTATGCTCATCTTTAAAGGCAAAGACGCATTCTGCACCATTAACAATCGAAATAGCAAGATCATTATCTCTATCTCGATAAGCAATTCCTTGTCGATGAATTATTGTTTGTGCATTTTCTGAAAGGTCGTTCCAAATGATAGGCAACAAGGCTTCGATTTGACTTACTTCCTTTTCTGTAACAGGCGCTCCTTCGTCTCCTTCCACACAACAGATTCCTTTGCATTTTGATAAATCACATGCAAAATTCTGATCAATCACATCTAAGCTGATAATTGTGTCATCAATTTGCAACATAAAAAGTTATTGTAAATCACCAATTTGATTTTGTTTTTTTTGTTCTGCAACAATTGCATCAATTACAGCAATAATTGTCATGTTTACTATGTCGCGTACTGAACTTTCCACGTCAAGAATATGAATTGGTTTATTCAATCCCATTTGAATAGGACCAATCATATCAGCTGTTCCCATCTCCAAAAGCATTTTACTGGCCGTGTTTGCTGAACTTAAATTTGGAAATATCAAGGTGTTAACGTCTTTATTTTTTAATTTAGAGAAAGGAAACTTCTCATCACGCAATGCACGATTCAATGCGAAATTCACTTGTATTTCTCCATCAACGATCATTTCTGGGCAAATCTTATGCAACGTATCAACAACGCGATGCACACTTGCTGGACTGCCTTGTTTGTCAACTCCGAAGTTTGAGTAAGAAACCATTGCAATAACAGGATCATGTGCAAAAAATTTAACGGCTTGGTATGTTAAACGAGCAATATCAATCAATGTCTCTGTATCAGGATGTCTATTAAACAGTGTGTCGGCCAAGAAAAATGTACCCTTTTTATTATTTACAATATGCATGGCAGCTATGTGTTTCACGCCTTCACGAATCCCAATCACCTGTTTTGCCGCATTGATATTTTCAATGAAATTAGTATAAGCACCTGTAATCATGGCATCGGCATCTCCGGTTTCAACCATCATCATGCCAAAATAGCTACGATCAAACATTTTTTCAAGAGCATCCGTCAATGTCATTCCATCACGACCACATTTACCGGTTAATATTTTGGCATAACGGGCACGACGTTCTTCTTCGCGATCATGTCGAAGATTTACAATTTCAATACCTGTCAAATCAATATTATTCTCTTCTGCCATTTTTGCAATTCGTTCTTCGTTTCCTAACAAAACAGGGAAACAAACCCCCTCAGATTTCGCTGAAATAGCAGCTTTGAGCATATTTAAATGATTGGCCTCAGAGAAAACAACCCGTTTTGGATTTTGGCGCGCTGTTTCTGAAAAATGACGTAACATTTTGTTGTCATAACCCATTAACTCTCTAAGTTTTGTATTGTATGCTTCCCAGTCAGTAATTGGTTTTCGTGCTACACCCGAAGCAATTGCTGCTTTAGCAACAGCAGGCGCCACTGTGGTCAACAAACGAGGATCAAGTGGTTTTGGTATAATATATGAGCGTCCAAACGTGATTTTATTTAAGTTGTACGCAGCATTCACCACATCGGGAACCGGCTTTTTAGCTAATTCTGCAATGGCTAAAACGGCAGCCTTCTTCATCTCTTCGTTAATGGATGTTGCACGAACATCTAAGGCTCCACGAAATATATATGGAAAACCTAATACATTGTTGATTTGATTGGGATAATCAGAGCGTCCAGTGGCAAACAGAATATCTCCGCGCGAATCCATAGCATCAGCATACGAGATTTCTGGATTTGGATTGGCCAATGCAAATACAATGGGATCTTTAGCCATTGTTCGCACCATTTCTTTGGTGAGCACGTCAGCCACAGATAAACCTAAAAACACATCAGCTCCATGTACTGCATCAGCTAATGTTTTAATATTCTTTCTTTCAGTAGCAAACTCTTTTTTCTGAGGTGTCAGATTTGATCTATCCGATGAAATCACGCCTTTGCTGTCAACCATAATAACATTTTCTCTTCGAGCACCTAATAAGATATATAAGCGAGCGCAAGAATTGGCTGCAGCACCAGCTCCATTGACGACAATTTGTACTTCTTCAATTTTTTTCCCAACGATTTCAAGAGCATTGAGTAAACCGGCAGAAGTAATAATAGCTGTTCCATGTTGATCATCGTGCATCACAGGTATATCCAGTTCAGCTCGTAAACGTGCTTCAATTTCAAAACATTCAGGCGCTTTTATATCTTCTAAATTAATGCCTCCAAAAGTAGGAGAAATGGCTTTTACGGTTTGAATAAATTTCTCAGGATCTTTTTCATTTACCTCAATGTCAAACACATCGATACCAGCAAAAATTTTGAAAAGAAGGCCTTTCCCTTCCATCACGGGTTTTCCTGCTAATGCCCCGATATCACCCAATCCTAAAACAGCTGTTCCATTGGAAATAACAGCGACTAAATTCCCTTTGTCAGTGTATTCATAAGCGTCATTAGGGTCTTTTTCAATTTCCAAACAAGGTTCTGCAACTCCTGGCGAATAGGCCAATGATAAATCAGTTTGAGTGCTGTAAGGTTTAGTCGGCACAACTTCAATTTTCCCTGGTTTGCCCATTCTATGGTAGTTTAGGGCATCTTCTTTAGTAATCTTTGCCATGTTATTTGATGAATGATTTGTATTTGGTGAGTTAACGATGCTGCAAATTTAGCCTATTTTCTCCTAATACTACTGCATCATGGAACAATAAAACGGTATATTTATTATTTTTCACGGCTTCTTGAAGTTTGTTTTTATGTATGTCAAATATTTTCCGTGTATATTCTCGTTTTTGATTAAAACGGCATACGTACATCAGTGAAAATAGATATATTTGTCCCATAGAAACCACTTACTCCAATTTTCATGCCCAAGCTCTCGATTATTGCTGCCATTGCAGCTCACAATGCCATCGGTAAAAACAATCAATTATTATGCCATATTTCAGAAGATTTACAACGGTTTAAACAGCTTACACTGAATCACACGGTGATAATGGGACGAAATACATTTCTTTCGCTTCCTAAAGGAGCTTTACCTAAAAGAAAAAACATTGTTGTGACAACTCAATCTCTTCAATTTCCAGGCTGCTTAGTTGCGCATACATTAGAGGAAGCTTTGCAATTATGTGAAGAAGAGGAAGAAATTTTCATCATCGGAGGAAGTTCTCTCTATCATCAAACTATTAATCAAGCCGATAAATTGTACTTAACCTATATTTATGCACCTTTTGAAGCAGACGCATTTTTTCCCACTTTAGATTCTGCTCAATGGCATACAACTTTTTCGGAAGATCATCCGGAAACGGACGTGAATCCATATCACTTCTCGTTTATAAATTATGAACGTAATGATTAATATTTAATCAATCATGCTGTTTTCAATGCGCCAATAATATCAATAATTGACTCACAATGATGGCGTTGTAAATAGTCGTCAATGCCTTGAATCACTTGTAGACTAACAGCCGGATCAATAAAATTGGCAGTTCCCACTTCAATAGCAGTTGCGCCTGCTAAGAAAAATTCAATTGCATCGCGCGCATTGCTAATTCCTCCCATCCCAACAACAGGAATCTTCACTGCATGAGCTACTTGCCAAACCATTCGTAACGCAATTGGCTTAACACATGGACCGGATAACCCTCCAGTGATAGTTGATAGCAGCGGCTTTTGCGTTTCAGCATCAATAGCCATTCCTAATAATGTATTAATAAGTGAAACTGCATCAGCACCTTCATGTTCGACAGCTTCCGCAATGGAGATAATATCGGTTACATTGGGTGATAATTTAACAATTAGCGTTTTATGGTACACTTTGCGAACCTCTTTGACCACTTCGGCTGCCATATCTTTGTCAACGCCAAATGCCATGCCACCTTGTTTTACATTAGGACATGATATGTTTAATTCAATTGCAGGAATAGATGATAATGAATTTATTTTTTCAGCTGTTTCAATGTAATCTTCTAATGTAGAACCAGAAACATTAACAATGAATGCCGTTTCAAATACTTTCAAACGTGGATAAATTGTATTTATAAAATAATCTACCCCTTTATTTTGCAATCCAACTGCATTCAACATGCCGGATGGTGTTTCTGCCATTCTTGGATAAGGATTTCCTTCGCGTCGGTGCAGCGTTGTCCCTTTTACACAAATGCCTCCTAATTGATTAATATCTAAAAAATCGAGATATTCTTCGCCATAACCAAACGTACCAGAAGCTGTAATAACGGGATTTTTTAGCGTAAGGTTGCCTATTTTTGTCGTTAAATTTGCCATACCAACTCTTTTGTATTAAATACTGGTCCATCTGTACATACACATTGATTGCCTTGATGAGTTTGTGTAACGCAGCACAAACAAGCTCCAATGCCGCATGCCATTTTATTTTCGAGGGAAACTTCAGAATCAATAGATTTATTTTCAGCAAATTGAGTGACAGCTTGCATCATGGGAGTCGGTCCGCACGTATAAATTTTATCAAACGTATTTTTCAAGATAGAATGATTGGTCACAAAACCGATTTCTCCAGCTGATCCGTCTTCAGTTGTCACATAGACATTGCCAAATTTTTGAAATTCTTCAAGTTCAATCAATCCATCGACATTTCGTGCACCAATCAAAAAAGAAGGCGAAAAACCCTTTTCAGCCAATATTGCACCTAAAAATAACAAAGGAGCTACTCCCACACCACCGCCAATCAGCAACAGCCTTGATTGAGTTGCTGTCGGCATAGAGAACGAATTTCCCAATGGATAAATAAGGTTTAGAGAATCTCCCGTTTTATTCTTACTTAACGAACGTGTTCCATCACCTACTACTTGAATTAATAACCAAATCTCATTTTTTAGACGATCTACGTAATTTATTGAAAATGTACGTCTTAAAAAAACAGAGGGAGTGTCGTCAATTTTCAACTGAACAAATTGGCCTGGCAACATGAGTGGCAACGGCTCTGCTTGAGTTAATTTCAATAAGAAATGATTGTTTTTTAATGGAATATTCTCTGAAACAACCAAATTTCCGATGAATTTTTTCATTTTTTATTTCTATGAGTTCGACTCCGAATAGCTATGTAACGACAAAGAATTCATGTCATTAAATCGACAAGATACAAATATCTTACATGACAATAAATTTGTGTACAAAAGTAGGCAAAATTCAGTGTGCATACAACAATCGAAGTACCAAAAGGCACAGCTACAGAATAGAAGATGACGGTATAAATTCTTCAAACGTCATATCTGAATAATAGACAGTTATCTTGTTGATTTTTTTTGGTTGAATTGCAGGAACCGATGGCGTGATACTTGGAATTAGAGTAGAATCTTCTTTTGAAGTATCGGCTGGATCCTTGTTTACATTCAACTTTAGATTCTTATCAGACAATTTGGGTATGGCATCATCAAATAAAGATGTCTGTCCTGACACAAAAGATGGGCGATACATAGAACCATATCCTAATATTAGCCAGTCAGGATTGATTGTAGGAAACGTTGCAAGAATTTTTTGAATAATCTCCATGCTCGGTTTGTTTCTTCCGTTTATTATATGAGAAATAACAGAAGGTTGAGTGCCAATAGTCAACGCAAATTTACCAGATGTGAGATTTTCTGTCTCTATAATTTGTACAATTCTTTCCTTCATGGCGATAAGTTTTACAGTCTAAATGCGCTACAAATGTAAACAAACAAATTCACAAAAACAACACAATACAAATGTAAACGGTAAGTTCATGCGATACAAATGTAATCCATCTACTTAGAATGATCTTATCTCATAGGCAAGTTGATAAAGAATATAGTATAGAATGACAATACTTTGGAACTAAAGCAAAGTAATGATTTATGAAAACTATATATATTATTGATATACAATGATTATACTTAAAATATTATATGTTTAATCGACAAACAGATTAAATTCTCTTATAATGAGAAAACTCTATTCAATCATCAATTTAAATATTTATCATAATATATTGATTAAAAGCATTTTGAAAAACAACAACACCTTATGGTAATAAAAAATAATCTCATTCTGTAGTTTTGTAACGATAGAACAAATAGCCAGTTGTGAATTACATTTGTGAATGGCAAAAGCAAGTAATGTGTGCATTTGTATCTGATTTTCTTCTTTACAAATGTAACTAATAACTCGCTTTTGCTAATTCTGTAAATTTATCATTCCAAATTCACATCCCTATCCTTACAATTCATTTCCATCGGTAACAGTTTTGTGTTACTTACAAACTTCTACAACAAAATTCAATGGTCTTTTTGTGTGTTACCTTGTAAAGTCGGCCTTGCAAAGTATTTTTTAAAAGCAATTTCATAAATTATATTCAAAAAAAATGAGATTAATAAATTGATTTATTGCACATTACTCTTATTACAAATGAATATTGACACTTTGAGAATCCATTTTTTGCGTAATTGTAGACCCGTAATGGAATATATTGCTTAGATAACAGGTTTCACTCTCTCCCTTTTGGGATACCCGAGATAAATATTTAATTTTGCAAATAAAAAAAACAACCACGTGAGACCTATAAAAAAACAACTCCCAATTTTGACTGATGTTTCTATAGTTGATATTGCTGCCGAAGGAAAAGCTGTTGCAAAAGTTAATGATTGGGTGATCTTTATCCCATTTGTTGCACCAGGCGATATTATCGATATTCAACTAACAAAAAAACGTAATAGTTATGCTGAAGGTAGAGCCATTACGTTTCATCACTATTCAGACGAACGTGTAGAACCTTTTTGTGAACATTTTGGTACATGCGGAGGATGCAAATGGCAACATTTACGCTATGAAAGGCAATTGTTCTATAAGCAGAAGCAAGTGATCGACAACTTGCAGCGCATTGGTAAGATTTCGTTACCGGAAATTTCACCCATTTTGGGGGCAGCTCATACTACATTCTATCGCAACAAACTTGAATTCACATTTTCAAATAAACGCTGGATGACACAAACCGAACTTCAGTCCAGTGAAACAATTGAAGATAGAAACGCCCTTGGATTCCATATTCCAACCTTGTTCGATAAAGTATTGGATATTAAAACATGCTGGCTGCAAAGCGATATTTCAAATCAAATTAGAAATGCGATTAAAGAATACGCAATAGCTCATCAAATGACCTTCTTTGACTTGCGAAACCAAGAAGGGTGGCTTAGAAATATGATCATTCGTACCACAACAACCGGAGAATTGATGGTAATCATGGTATTTTATTATGAAGAGACGGAACTTCGCAACCAACTATTGAAATTTTTAGTTGATCAGTTTCCACAAATCACTTCCTTAGTCTACATTATCAACGAAAAAGCCAATGACAGTATCACTGATCAACAAGTATATTTATTTCACGGACGTGAATATATTTTAGAACAAATGGAATCGCTTCGGTTTAAGATTGGCCCAAAATCGTTTTATCAAACCAATTCGTTACAAGCATATGAACTTTATAAAATTGTACGTGAATTTGCAGAATTGAAAGGAAATGAGCTAGTTTATGATTTGTACACGGGTACCGGCACAATTGCAAATTTTATAGCCCAATTGGCACGTCAAATTATTGGTATTGAATATGTTTCTGAAGCTATTGAAGATGCAAAATCAAATGCTCAACTCAATCACGTTGACAACACGCTCTTTTTTGCCGGCGATATTAAAGACGTGATGAATGACGCATTTATCGATACGCATGGAGTGCCTGATGTTTTAATTACTGATCCACCAAGAGCGGGAATGCACAAAGATGTGATTAATAAGATACTAGAAATTAAACCAAAACGTATTGTCTATGTTAGTTGCAATCCAGCAACACAAGCCAGAGATTTACAATTGCTTGATGAACTATACGAAGTTACAAAAGTTCAACCGGTAGATATGTTTCCACATACGCAACATGTTGAAAATGTTGCGCAATTGAAATTGAGATTGAATGGGTAAAGAAGTGAATCATCCGTATGCAATTCAGTCAAATAAAGAAACGGAAACAGATCATACCATTAGAAATCTAAATGTTTCTATCGTCCGTTTCGAGCAACCTTTTGGGATGATAGCATCTCTTGTTGCCTTGTTGACTCAGTCATCCGTCGTGCAAACAATTTATCTCATTGATAATTCTGCTAATGATGAGCCAAAGTTTCTATCTTTGCCAATACAATATATCAAAAATGATCACAACATTGGATTTGGCCGTGCTCATAATATAGCTATCAAAAAATCAATAGATTACAATGCGAAGTATCATGTTGTCATAAATCCGGATATTACATTCGAACCAGAAATATTGCACAAGATCGTTGACTTTATGCAACTTAATTCAACCGCAGGAGCTTTAATGCCTAAAGTATTTTATCCTAACGGAGACTTGCAATATCTTTGTAAATTAATTCCAACACCTATTGATGTATTTATGAAACGTTTCATCCCGGAACAATGGTCTGTTAAACGAATGAATATGTTTCAATTAAAGGAATCCGGGTATGATAAAATTTTGAATGTTCCCTATTTGTCGGGATGTTTTATGCTATTGAGGATACAGGCTTTAAAAGAAGTTGGATTGTTTGATGAACGATTTTTCTTATATCCGGAAGATATTGATTTGTCACGTCGAATACATGAACATTATGACACTATTTTCTTTCCGCAAGTAAGCATTATCCATGCTCATGAGCAAGGTTCATATAAAAGCTTGAAATTATTTATTATTCACGTAATCAATATGATACGTTATTTTAATAAATGGGGATGGATCAACGATAAAAAAAGGAAACAAATTAATAGCCAAACGCTTGATCAAATTTATACTTATAAAAAACCACATAAACCATGAATATCAGTATTTTAGAAACAACAAGTGCTTTTGTCGTTTTGTTTGCCATCATCGATATTTTAGGGTCAGTTCCTATTATTTTAGGCATAAAACAAAAAACCAATCAGATTAATCCATTGATGGTCACTACGATTTCTTTTGTTGTGATGCTTGGTTTTTTGTTTGCCGGTGATATTGTATTAAAATTGTTTGGCGTTGATATTAAATCATTTGCAGTAGCCGGTTCAATTATTATTTTCATTATGGCTTTTGAAATGACCCTCGGAGTGGAAATATTTAAAATGGACGGGCCAACAAACGTTGCATCAATTGTACCACTCGCGTTTCCTTTAATTGCAGGACCTGGATCATTTACCTCATTACTTTCATTACGAGCAGAATATCAAACAATTAACATCATCATTGCTTTGATGTTGAATATGATCTTTGTGTATGTTGTTCTTCGAATGACAGATAAAATTGAACGATGGATAGGGAAAGGAGGCATCTATATTTTGCGAAAATTTTTCGGAATCATCCTGTTAGCTATTGCTGTAAAATTGTTTGCAACTAATATTGCGTCTATTTTTGGCACTTTGATGAACAAATAAGAAATAATATGTCAGCACATAATGCGTTGTATCGATTTATCAAAAGCTTTGATTTTGCATTTCAAGGAGTTCGAATATCATTTGAAAAAGGCGAAGTAAACATCAAAGTCCATGTTGCTATTGCCTTCGCAGCAATAATAACTTCTTTTATGTTGAATATAAGCACTTTAGAATGGATAGCTATTATTGGTTGTATTGGCATTGTCATTGCTGCTGAACTATTTAATACAGCCATTGAAAAAGCAGTAGATATTGTATCTCCCGACTGGAATCCAAAAGCCGGCGCAGTAAAAGACATTGCCGCCGGTGCTGTTTTGGTTCTTAGCTGCATGGCTGCATTGATTGGAGTACTCATTTTTTTACCAAAAATAATAGCGCTTATTCGTTGAAATTCAAGAAACAACGTCTTCTAAAAGCTTTTGAATTTCTACATCTGTTTCAAACAACTGTTTTTGACACTGATGAATTAAATCAGTCGCTTTTTTCACAATAACGGCCAATTCTTCCAAAGGCACTTCATTCTTTTCAAGTTGTGCCAATAAGCCATCTAACTCATTAATAGATTCTGAATAAGTTTGTTTTGATTTAGCCATAAAACTATTTTATTTACATAATTGACAATAATAGAATAATTTACGTAGTCTATATGAAGCTGTAAATTAATTCAATTTATATTGTTTTTCGTAGTATTGTTGATAAGCGCCAGTTGTAATATTTGTCATCCATTCTTCATTATCCAAATACCATTCGACGGTTTTTTCTAGACCTTCAGCAAATTGCAACGAAGGTTTCCAACCTAATTCTTGCTGTAATTTTGTAGAATCGATCGCATAACGTAAATCGTGGCCTGCACGATCAGTGATAAACGTGATCAATCGAGCCGATGTTCCTGCTGATCGTCCTAATTTTTTATCCATAATTTCACACAGAAGGCGAATAAGATCAATGTTTGTCCATTCGTTATTTCCTCCAATGTTGTAGGTTTCTCCATTAGAACCTTGATGAAAAATAAGGTCAATGGCTGATGCGTGGTCGTTAACATAAAGCCAATCACGTATATTTTCTCCTTTACCATAAATTGGTATTGGCTTATTATACTTAATATTATTAATAGCCAAAGGAATTAATTTTTCAGGGAATTGGCGTGCTCCATAGTTGTTTGAACAATTTGAAACCACAATCGGTAATTGAAATGTATGATAAAAAGCTCTCACAAAATGATCCGAACTTGCTTTCGATGCAGAATAGGGACTACGTGGATCATACGATGTGATTTCTTTGAATTTACCTTCATGGCTCAATGAACCATATACTTCATCGGTTGAAATATGATAAAATCGTTTTCCTTCGAAAGAGTTTTTCCAAGACTCTTTTGCAGCATGGAGTAAGTTTACGGTTCCTAATACATTTGTTTTGACAAATGAAAGGGGATCAAGAATAGATCGGTCAACATGAGATTCAGCAGCTAAATGGATCACTCCGTCAAATTGATATTTGGCGAATAAACGATTGATTGCTTCAGCATTTGTAATATCTTCTTTTTCAAAGATATAATTTGGTTTTTCAGATACATGTTTCAAATTCTCCAAATTACCTGCATAAGTCAATGCGTCAAGATTAACAATCTGATAACTTGGATATTTCTCAACAAACAGGTCAACGACATGTGAACCGATAAAACCTGCACCACCGGTAATAAGAATTGTCTTCATTTTCAATTGATTTGATGTTTAAGATGAATATGCCAGCTTCCAAATAAAGCAACATGCAAAAATACACAAACGAAAGGACTTTACACTCTTTTCGCTTCATAAAAACTGATCTATTTGGATTTTCTCTCAAAATCAGAACATATTTTGTCCTGCAACTGCATGCTACAAACAATCCACTTATTTGAAAGCTGTTTGTTTGGAGAAACTCGGAAATATTACCATCACAAAAGGACAAACAATATAATTGCGAAACGCTTTGCAGTGAGAAAAAAAGTCGCTAATTTTGCAACACTTTGAATAAGTGATTATCGAACATTCTGTTCTGATTCTCATCGATCCTTTAACACCCTAACAACATTGCCCATGGAGACTCTTGATGACATCAAGGAACAACAGTCGGAAGCGGTTTTATCGCATACACAATCAGACATATCTGCTAACAATCAACCACCTGAACACTTAGTTGAACAGGTAGATGTCAACAATGAAAATGATTCCTTTCGTGAATATGCGTCATTAACAAGAGCAGAATTGGTTGCGAAGCTTCAGGAAATAATGAAAAATCCAATCGAAAAAATCGATAAAGACGCTGTAGAAGCCATTAAGCAACAATATTATCGCAAGCATAAACTTGAGTCAGAACAACAAAAAAAAGTGTTTGTTGAAAATGGTGGAACGGAAGAGTCTTTCTCTCAATTGCCTAATGAAGAGGAAATAAACTTCAAATTGTTACTTCAAAATTACAAAGAACAAAAATCAGCTTTTAGTGAATCCATAGAAAAAGTCAAAGAGGAAAATCTCAAAAAGAAACTATCGTTATTAGATCAATTAAAAGTCATTGCTGAATCGGGAGATGTTGGCGAGTCTTTGCCTATTTTCAGAAAGTTACAACAAGAGTGGAAAAGTATTGGAGCAATTCCTCAAGCTAAAGTTAACGAGCTTTGGAAAGCATACAACGTATACATGGAGCGTTTTTATGATTTAATAAAAATCAATAATGAACTCCGCGATTACGATTTTAAGAAGAATCTGGAGCAAAAAACGACGTTGTGTGAATCAGCTGAGAAATTAGCAGAGGAGAAAGATGTTGTAATTGCTTCGAGGATGCTGCAAAAACTACATGAAGAGTGGCGAGAGATCGGGCCGGTAGCTCGCGAATTCAGAGATGATGTTTGGGAACGATTTAAGGCAACCTCTGCTATTATAAATAAAAAACACCAAGATTTTTTTGCTGCTTTAAAAACGCAGGAAGAACTCAATTTGGCAACCAAAAACACGTTATGCGAAGCTGTTGAATCAATTGATTATGCTAAGTTGAATAATTTCAGAGATTGGGAAACCAAAACAGCAGAAATTATTGAATATCAACATCAATGGAAAAATATTGGATTCGCGCCACGGAAAGAAAATATTAAAGTTTACGAACGATTTCGTTCAGCATGTGATCACTTTTTTCAATTGAAAAGTGAGTTTATGAAAGCATCGAAAGCTGAATTAGAAGAAAACTTTGAAAAGAAAAAAATACTTTGTGAAAAAGCTGAGTCATTGCAAAACAGCACCGATTGGAAAGCAACGACCGATATTCTGATTGAAATTCAAAAAGAATGGAAAACTATTGGACCTGTTGCCAAGAAATATTCTGATATTCTCTGGAAAAGATTCGTGACAGCATGTGATCATTTTTTTGAAGAAAAAGCCAAAACTTTCTCTTCAAAAAAAATGGATGAAATAGCCAATTTGAATCTTAAACAAGAGCTAATCGATAAAATTAATTCTTTTACAAAAACAGAAAACGTTCAAGAATCTTTTACTCATTTCAGAGAACTACTTTCACAATGGAATGCCATTGGTCATGTCCCATTTAAAGATAAGGATAAAATTTTTAAGACATTCAAAGATGCTGTTAATAAGCAGATGGATGCCATGAACATCGATGCTGTCAATCGCAAATTAATTTCTTTCAAAGACACTGTTGAAAAAATGGTAGAAGGAGATCGTTCTAATCAGCTTTTCAGAGAACGCGAAAAACTTTTACGAACCTATGATACATTAAAATCGGAAATTGCTACTTACGAAAACAACATGGGTTTCATATCAGCTAAAACAAAAAAATCAGATAGTATCGTTCAAGAACTTGAACGTAAAATCAAACAACTAAAAGAAGATCGCAACTTAATTGAAAAAAAGATCAAACTAATAGACGAGAGTTTATAACAAGCAAAGATGATTTTATAATCACTAATATTTCAGACTAAATAAATATCAAAAGAACATCTCTGCAATTTATGTCCGATTTCATACATTAATTTATTCATCAAATGGACTTCAAAGACAACAAGTGGCAAAACCCTGATAAAGAATCAGGTGAAGGAGCCGGCCGTGACGGTAATGCAAACAGATCAAATCGAACGCGTCCTCGTTTTACGACTAATGCTTCGGGGAAGAACTATTCTTCTAATAATGAAAATAAACCTCGTTTCAATCAAGGACGAGATAACTCTCAACAACAAAGGCCCTATTCTTCTCGTGAAGATGGGAACAGAAGTAATACTCAAAGAAACTATAATTCCAACGACAATAACTATTCTTCTCGTCCATTCAACAAACCAACTAATGAAGGACAAGGGCAACGGACGTATAATCGAGATGGCAACAGAGATTATTCTCCACGTCCTTACAGAGGAACAAATGATACGTCAAGTCCGAATCGCAGTTATTCGTCTCAAGACTCAAATCAACGTCGGGATAATCCTTCATACAATAGAAGCGGAGATTCCAGAGATAGACGTGATTCATCACCACGTCCATATTCGCAAAATAACAGGAATCAACGAAGTGATTCTCATAATCGGCCATATTCTCCACGACAACAACAAGAGTACAGACCAGCACCCACACCACGCAATTATGCGCCACTTTCTAATGCCAACGAACCTGTCAGACTCAATAAGTATTTAGCTAATGCAGGCATTTGCTCAAGACGCGAAGCTGACGAATATATCAAAGCTGGAGTAGTAACAGTCAATGGTCAAGTTGTCAGCGAATTGGGTACTAAAATTTTACCTACTGACAAGGTTATTTTTCACGATCAAACGGTACAATCAGAAAAGAAAGTTTACATCTTGCTTAACAAGCCAAAAGATTTTGTCACTACAGTAGATGATCCTAAAGAGCGGAAAACGGTGTTAGATCTTGTTCGCAACGCCTGTAATGAACGAATTTATCCTGTAGGCAGATTAGACAGAAGCACCACCGGGGTTTTACTATTGACAAACGATGGAGACCTTGCTTCTAAATTGACACATCCAAAGTACAACAAAAAGAAAATTTATCATGCCTATCTTGATAAAGCACTGACCAAAGCAGATATGGAACAAATTGTCAATGGGATTGAATTAGAAGATGGAGAAATTCATGCTGACGAAATTCAATTTGTGGATGAAGAAGACCGTAAGCAGGTAGGAATTCAAATTCATTCCGGACGAAATCGTATTGTCAGACGAATATTTGATCATCTGGGGTATCGCGTCAAACGCTTGGATCGCGTCTTCTTTGCAGGATTAACAAAAAAAGGATTGCCACGTGGTACTTGGCGCTATCTTACACAACAAGAAGTGAATATGTTGAAAATGGGTGCTTTTGAGTAATATTTCAATGTCATTTCTTCTTAAGCTGAGTGTAAGCATATATCATAGCGAACACGACTAATCATAAAAGCTGCCTTTTTCTTTAAGGCAGCTTTTTGTTAAATACATACGTATAATCCTTCCTCGATTTTTCAACAATAACCCAATAAACGCTCATTAAAAAATTATGAGTTTCCAAACTTATCCTTCTGCTTTGCTTGAGGCAACTGTGAATGAATTTGCAAAATTACCAGGAATTGGAAGAAAAACCGCTTTACGGTTAGTCCTTTATCTCTTGCGGCAGCCAACCTCTGATGTGGAAAAGTTTGGAAACACTCTTTTACGGCTTAAGCATGAAATACATTATTGCAAAGAGTGCCATAACATTTCGGATACCGATGTATGTTCAATTTGTAGCGATCGAGGTCGAGACAGAGCGATTATTTGTGTTGTAGAAAATATTAAAGATGTCATGTCCATTGAAAATACGCAGCAATATAAGGGGTTATATCATGTTTTAGGAGGTATTATTTCCCCTATGGAAGGAATAGGACCTACTGATCTTGAAATCGAAAGCTTGATAGAAAGAGTTTCTCAAAAAGGAGGAATTCAAGAGATTTTTTTGGCTTTAAGTCCTACTATGGAAGGAGATACAACAGCTTATTACATCTACAGGAAGCTTGCTCCTTATTCAGTCGCCATCACCACCATTGCACGAGGAATTGCTATTGGAAATGAGTTGGAATATGCAGATGAGATTACCTTGGGCCGTTCAATTGTGAATAGAACTGCTTTCACGTATTAAGCATGACCAATTTCCTGATTGAGGCTTTCAATATAATTTAAAATCTCATCTCTACCTTTCCCCTCTTTTGAAGAAGTTTGAAAAATTACAGGAAGTGTTTCCCAAGTTTGGAGTAAGGTTGCTTCATATTTTTTTCTATTTTCCAAAAATCGGGTTGTTGATAATTTGTCCATTTTGGTAAACACAATGGAAAAAGGGACACCCTGAATCCCTAACCATTCCATAAATTGAAGATCAATTAATTGAGGATCAAGACGAGAATCGATTAGGACAAAGAGATTAATTAAGGGTTTACGGAGAAGAATATATGAATTAATCATTTTCTGTAAGCGTTCGCGAGATGCTCTGCCTGTTTTAGCAAATCCATATCCAGGAAGATCAACCAAAAACCACTCATGATTGATCAGAAAATGATTAATCAACATCGTCTTTCCAGGTTTACTGGAGATCAACGCTAATTTACTTTTTTGAGTCAACATGTTGATTAAAGATGATTTACCAACATTGGAACGGCCAATAAAAGCATATTCAGGCAATGCTGTTTCCGGACAAAATTGCACATCCGTATTGCTAATTACAAAATCAGCGGAAGTGATAATCATAAAAAGAATAAATTATGCTTAATAAGAAATCAAATTGAAGAGGAGAAAAAACGCTCTGGAAATTTTCCTTCTTTCCCTTTATAAAAAGCCTGAATTTGAGGCAAATCCTTTGCAAAATCTCCCGTGGGATAAAACAACCCCGCAACTCCCAAACTTTTTGTTTTATAGTCAATAAAAGTTAAAACAATTGGAACTTCTGCTTTCATGGCAATAAAATAAAAACCTTTTTTCCATTCCTTAGTCAATTGACGGGTACCTTCTGGCGCAATCGCTAAACGAAATATGGAACTTTTTTGAAACCATACAATCATATTGTCCGTTAATGATGTTTTTCGTTTTCTATCAACAGGAATTCCCCCTAACCTTTTCATTAGCAATCCTATTGGAAAATAAAACCATTCTCGTTTCATCAAGAAATGCGCATGTAACTCCAAGGCATAACCAAATAACATTCCCCATAGAAAATCCCAATTACTTGTGTGAGGTGCCATGCAAAACACACATTTGTCGGGTACAGAAATATTTTTAACTATCTTCCAACCATTTTTTTCTAAAAAAAACCGACTGAACTTTTTCATTTTTTTTGACGTAATTCAAGTGCAAAGTTAGCCAAATTACAGCGAACATCCTAATCCACATAAGGAGGAATCAATCAGCGTAGAAACGAAAGGAATGAACAAAATTAACTACCTTTGCACAGTAGATATTCCTATACTTTTATGAAGAAATTGGGACGTATTATTGGCATGACACTTCTCATTGGGTTTTTACTCAGTGTATTTTCAGTCCTTGTGTATCGGTTTGTTCCTGTGTTTATTACACCATTGATGATACTACGATCAGCCGAAAAAGTGATTCATGGACAAAAACCAATCATTGATAAACATTGGGTTGCACTCGATAAAATTTCTCCAAACATGGTACAAGCAGTTGTTGCATCAGAAGATAATCTCTTTATGGAAAATAATGGGTTTGATGAAAAAGCGATTGAAGCTGCATTTGCTCACAATGAACATAGCAAACATCTTCGGGGAGGAAGTACCATATCGCAACAAACTGCTAAAAACGTGTTTTTGTTGCCAAACCGTTCTTATGTTCGTAAAGCTATCGAAGCCTATTTTACTTTGCTCATTGAAACTATCTGGGGAAAAGAACGCATTATGGAAGTATATTTGAACGTTATAGAAATGGGTGATGGAATATATGGCGTTGAAGCGGCATCTGAACATTATTTTCATTGCCATGCATCACAATTAACTCGACCTCAAGCTGTTCTAATTGCGGTATCGCTACCAAATCCACGAAAAATGAATCCTGGACATCCTTCTTCATATTTGTTAAAAAGGCAATCTCACATCTTGAATTTGATGAATAAAATTCCGAAAGTAACTTTTGAAAAATGATTTATTAATATGAAACCTACATGACCGCTAAGGCGGACACCAAAGAAGATGAAAAGTACAGTACCTTTGTGCTATATAAAGCAATTTAAAAGGTACAACTATGGACAACGAAACGATTGAATTTGAACAAGTCGTAGCCAGAGGTTGCGGACTTGATGTGCACAAAGAAACCGTTGTGGCGACAGTTTCAGGTACAGGGATAAAGAAGGAAACGAGAACGTTTTCAAC
>DAHXOX010000100.1 GCA_027364655.1 Paludibacter sp.
ACCTAACCGGCTCGAATTGCACAAAAAACAACGCATTCGATTTCAGCAATGCCAGATCGATTTTCTTTTAACCATGCCAATTATTTAGCGGAGCGTCATCCACATTTTCATTGAAGATGCCTATCCTTTCAACAGTAAAAGCAGGTAGGTGGTGGAACAAATGAATCGACTCACATTTAATCATCAGAGAGACAAAGATTTTTTGTAATTTTGCAACTTAGTTGTTTCTTTGGGGTAATAGGTTTTAATGATAGGCCGTCAGCCATTTTTCACCTATTTGTAAGCAAAAAAAAACATGCTAAAGGTAGCATTATGCAAGATACATTTTCACAAAGAGCAATTTAATAGATAGTTACAACGTAGTTTTTGAATAGATAGAAAATGATATTACATTACGACGTAGTCATAGTAGGCGCAGGTCACGCGGGATGCGAAGCCGCCAGCGCAGCAGCAAACATGGGATCGAAAACACTCTTGATCACCATGGATATGAACAAAATTGCACAGATGAGTTGCAATCCGGCAATGGGAGGCATTGCAAAAGGACAAATAGTAAGAGAAATAGATGCCATGGGAGGGTTCTCAGGCATTGTCGCTGATAAGACCGCCATTCAATTTCGGCTTTTGAATCGCTCCAAAGGGCCTGCCATGTGGAGTCCGAGAACCCAGAACGACCGACAACAATTCATCATCGAATGGCGCAGAGTTGTTGAAAATACGCCCAATCTTGACATTTGGCAAGATGCAGTGACTCAACTTCTCATTGACGGGGACTTCATTCAAGGAGTTAAAACTCAAATGGGCGTCGAAATCAGAGCAAAATCGGTGGTACTCACCAATGGCACTTTCCTAAATGGATTACTACATATTGGCTCTACCCAAATAGCTGGAGGGCGCATTTCGGAAGCACCTTCAGCCGGGTTAACCGAACAACTCATTCAATTAGGATTCACGGTAGGGCGTATGAAAACCGGCACCCCCGTACGCATTGATGGACGATCGATCGATTTTTCGAAAATGGCCGAACAACAAGGCGAAGACGACTTTCACAAGTTCTCCTTTTTGCCAACAGTTCAACGGGCGCTTCCGCAAAGAAGCTGTTGGATCACCTATACGAATACCAAAACTCATGCTATTTTACAAAGTGGACTTCACGTCTCCCCTCTTTATAATGGACAAATACAAAGTATCGGGCCCCGTTATTGCCCAAGTATCGAAACCAAAATTGTTACTTTTTCCGACAAAGAGAAACACCAACTGTTTTTAGAACCGGAAGGAATCAACACACAGGAATACTATTTAAACGGGTTTTCGTCGTCATT
The DNA here is from genome assembly GCA_027364655.1 of Paludibacter sp. Classification (GTDB taxonomy): domain Bacteria; phylum Bacteroidota; class Bacteroidia; order Bacteroidales; family Paludibacteraceae; genus Microbacter. The sequence continues at coordinate 1,323 of DAHXOX010000100.1, forward strand.
GCCAATCGACATCCAAGTCAACGCACTAAAAACGATCTCGGGGTTGGAGCATGCAAAGATTTATCGCCCGGGCTATGCCATCGAATACGATTATTTCGATCCTACGCAACTCAAGCACTCGTTGGAAACGAAACAGATCAATAATCTATTTTTTGCAGGACAAATAAATGGCACCACCGGATATGAAGAAGCAGCAGGACAAGGGCTAATAGCAGGGATCAACGCCCATATCAATTGTCACGGAGGGACGCCATTTACCTTGTCAAGAGACGAAGCCTATATCGGCGTTTTAATCGATGATCTTGTGAACAAAGGAGTAGATGAACCTTACCGCATGTTTACCTCCCGTGCCGAATACCGGATTTTGCTTCGACAAGACGATGCCGATATACGCCTCACTGAAAAATCGTATGCCATTGGATTAGCATCAAAAGAACGATTTGACCTCACTCAAACGAAAAAAGAAAATTGCAACGGCATCATCGACTTTATAAAAAACTATTCCATCAAGCCCGACGAGATCAATGGATATTTGGAAAGCATAAACTCCTCCCCAATCAAACAACAAATAAAACTCATTGATCTGGTTCTGCGCCCTGAACTATCGATTGATAAATTGGCATCCGTCATCCCTCTTTTGAATTCAAAAATAGCAGACATTTTAGAACAAAAAAACGAAATCATCGAAGCTGCAGAAATAACCATGAAATATCAAGGATATATTGAACGGGAAAAAACGATTGCTGATAAACTTCAGAGATTAGAAACCATTCGCATCAAGGATAAATTTGATTACGGCACAATCCTTTCACTCTCTACTGAAGCGCGTCAAAAATTAACCCGCATTGACCCAGAAACAATCGGTCAAGCAAGCAGGATTTCAGGCATATCGCCCAGTGATATCAATATATTATTAGTGCTCCTTGGCAGATAATCTCATCGTTCCACGTGGAACAGCACGCGAGGCAGGATAGCATAATGTTCCACGTGGAACTAAACAATTACTTATATGAACACATCAGAAATTAAAAACTCGATTCGCGACGTACCTAACTTCCCAACTGAAGGAATTCTATTTAAAGACTTGACAACCGTTTTTAAAAACGGAAAACAGCTGAGAGAAATAGCAGATGAACTTTATGAACTTTATAAAGACAAAGGTCTGACAAAAATTGTCGGCATTGAATCGAGAGGCTTCATCATGGGGCCAATCCTAGCAGAAAAATTAGGGATAGGATTCGTTCCTGTTCGAAAAAAAGGGAAATTACCGGCTGACACAATCGAAGAAAGCTATGAAAAAGAATATGGTATTGACACCATTCAAATTCATACCGATGCTCTAAATCCAAACGATGTCGTGCTTCTTCACGACGATTTGTTAGCGACAGGCGGCACCATGGAAGCAGCAGTAAACCTGGTACGGAAATTTAATATCGAAAAAATCTATATAAACTTCTTGGTTGAATTAGACTTTTTGAAAGGCAGAGAACTTTTCGAAGAAGGCATAGAAATAGAATCCCTTATTCATTTTTGAGCAAATGGAGAAAAAAAAGAAGGATTTGTTTCACCCAAATCTCATCATCCCTACCCTACCGGAAGAACCAGGAGTCTATCAATACTTCAACAATGAAGATGAAATAATCTATGTGGGCAAGGCAAAAAATTTGAGGAAACGAGTCTCTTCGTATTTTACCAAACAACACGAAAATAGAAAAATTGTCGCATTAATAAAACAGATTGCTGATCTCAAATACATCGTCGTCGAAACTGAAGAAGACGCGCTGCTTTTGGAAAATAATCTGATTAAACAATACCATCCCCGCTACAACATACTACTGAAAGATGACAAGACCTATCCGTGGCTCTGTATAACCAATGAACCATTCCCAAGGATCTTTAAGACACGGAAAATCATCAATGACGGATCCAAATATTTCGGACCATTCAGCTCCGTCAACATGCTCACCATGCTTCTGAATACACTTCGCGAAATTTATCCTATACGAACTTGCAAATTGAGTCTGACGGAGGAAAGTATAGTCAAAAAAAGATTTAAGGTTTGTTTGCAATATCATATCCATAAATGTTTGGCTCCCTGCGTCGGATTTCAAAAGGAATCAGAATACAACCAAATGATTTCCGAGATAGAGCAAATAGTAAAAGGCAATACCGTTGCAGTCAGCAAATACATGGAGCAGGAAATGAAACGACTGGCAGACCAACTTCAATTTGAAGAAGCTCATAAGATAAAAGAAAAATACGAAGCACTAGAACGTTACAAGGCAAAATCTATTGTTACAACCATCACAGACCATGAATTTGACGTATTTTCGTATGAAGAAGATGGAGATTCGGCGTTGATAAACGTTTTACACATCACAAATGGAGCAATTGTTCAAGGACTTACGGTTAGCTATGCAAAAAAATTAGATGAACCGAAAGAAGAAATATTAGCATTAGCTATTGTTGAACTTCGAGAGCGTCTAAAAAGTAATGCAAAAGAAATCATTGTTCAATTCACACCCGACCTTATCCAGTCAAAACTAACCATAACGATTCCCCAAAAAGGAGATAAAAAGAAACTTTTGGAGTTATCGCTTCAAAACACGCACGCTTACAAGGTGGAAAGGTTAAAGCAAATGGAAAGATTGAACCCTGACCAACGTGTGACCAGAATTTTAAGCACATTACAGAAAAATCTAAACATGAAAGAGTTACCAATGCATATTGAATGTTTTGATAATTCAAACATACAGGGAACAAATCCTGTGGCAGCCTGTGTTGTCTTCAAGAAAGCACGACCTTCAAAGAAAGACTATAGGCATTATATCATTAAAACTGTTGAAGGGCCAAACGACTACGCCTCGATGGAAGAAGTCGTTTCCCGACGCTACCGCCGGTTGTCAGAAGAAGGCTCTCCCCTACCCCAACTTATCGTCATAGATGGTGGGAAGGGACAATTAAAAATGGCAATGGCAGCATTAGAAACAGTTCATTTAGGAAATAAGATTACCGTTATCGGAATTGCAAAGCGGCTTGAGGAGATATATTTCCCGGATGACCCAATTCCCCTTTATTTAGATAAAAACTCAGAGAGCTTAAAACTTATTCAACAAATTCGTGACGAAGCACATCGTTTTGGAATTACTCACCATCGACTTAAAAGATCGAAAACACAAGTGACCTCCGAACTTGATGGAATACTCGGAATTGGAGAAAAAAGCAAACAAGCACTCTTATCCCACTTCAAAAGTGTAAAGCGCCTTAAAAACGCCACAAAAGAGGAAATTTCTGAAATTATAGGAAGCAAAAGGGCATCAATTATTTACGCCTATTTTCACACAAGTTTAAGCCTTTGAGAATTGAATATTTCATTTCATCTGTCCAAAGGGCAATAAAAAAGGAACGCTCGTGTAATCAAAAAGGATGGCTGAACTCGACAAGGGAAAGGCCGAATAGGAAGCGTTGTTGAAACGGATTCGATTTAGTAACTTTGTAACCTAATTAAAAACCTCCATTGCTGTGAAAATAATTACGAATTTATCCATCGAGGGCAGTGAACAGATTGTTGCCACTGTTGGCTTTTTTGATGGCGTACATCGCGGCCACCAATATATCATTGAACAACTAAAGAAAGTTGCAAAAACAAACGGACTGAAATCTGCCGTTATCACCTTCAGAACACATCCCAGAAAAGAACTCCATAGCGAGTTCGTTCCTCAATTGTTAACAACACTTGACGAGAAGTTAGATTTGCTTTCCAAAACAGGAATTGACTATTGCCTTTTACTTGATTTCAATCCCGAGATTCAAAACTTAACAGCAGAAGAATTTATTAAAACTGTTTTGAAAGAAAAGTTGAATACTCACACTTTGCTCATAGGGCACGACAACAAGATTGGGAAAGGGAGACGTGAAGAATTTGACAAATATGTTCAATACGGGAACGAAGTAGGGATGAAGGTAATCAAGACAGAAGAGTCCTACTACAAAGGTAAACAAGTCAGTTCTTCAGAGATCAGAAGATTAATGAGTGAAGGAGACATTGCCATTGCCAATAAATTACTCGGATACAATTTCCCGCTTACCGGAAAAGTTGTAGAAGGACAACAAATTGGACGAAAAATCGGATATCCAACGGCAAATCTTGTTCCCATAGAAAATGAAAAAATAGTTCCTGCCAATGGAGTTTACGCGACATGGGCCTTAGTTGAAGGGCAAAAATACATGGGAATGCTCAATATAGGACACAGGCCAACACTGATCGAGCAGTCAAACAAAGAAACGATTGAAGTACATATTATCGGCTTTGACAAAGACATTTATGGCAAAGAAGTAACATTAGAAATCGTGAAAAAGTTACGTGGAGAAAAGAAATTTGAAAGCCTCAAAGCTCTTAAATCACGGATTGACAAAGATAAAAAAATGATAGTCAAAATATTAGAAAAACCTGAGTAATCTTAGAAGGAAAAATAAACACATGAAAACCAAACTAATAACCCTAATTACATTAGCTATGCTAAGTTCGCTTGGAGCAAACGCCGGAACACCAAATCCTTTCTTCGAGAAATACACAACTCCGTTTGGCGTGCCGCCATTCAATAAAATAACAGAATCCGACTATATCCCTGCATTTGAAGCAGGGATAAAGCAACAAGACAATGAAATAGAGGCCATTGCAAACAACTCGGCGGCTCCTACTTTTTCAAATACCATTGCTGCATTAGATTATTCAGGCAAGTTACTTTCGAAAGTCAATATGGTTTTCTTCAACATGCTCGAATCGATGAACAACGATAAGATGCAAGCTATTGCCGAGAAAGTGACACCGATGCTTACCGCTCACAGCGATAACATTGTGCTAAACGAGAAATTGTTTCAACGAATTAAAACGCTTTATAACAATCGCGTAAACTTACAGCTTACAGCAGAACAACAAAAAGTTCTTGAAGAAGATTATAAGAAATTCGTTCATCAAGGCGCTGATTTGACACCCGAGCAAAAAAGCAGGCTTCGCGAGCTTAACACAGATTTGGCTATGTTGGAGCTGAAATTCGGCAATAATTTGTTGGCTGAAACCAACAATTTCAAACTTGTTTTAGACAACAAGGCCGACTTGGCCGGATTGCCCGAAAATGTCATCACAACAGCCGCAGAAGAAGCCAAAACAGAAGGGATGCCAGGGAAATGGATATTTACTATGCAAAAAAACAGTTGGATTCCATTCCTAACCTATAGCACACGGCGCGATTTGCGTGAAAAACTGTATCGGGGGTATTTCATGCGCGGTGACAGCAATAACCAATATGATAACAAACAAGTTATCACAGAAATAATGAAAGATCGAATAGAATTAGCCAACTTGTTAGGTTACCAAACACCCGCTGACTACATTCTATCAGACAAAATGGCCAAAACACCGGCACAGGTTGACACACTACTCATGCAGCTATGGAGGCCATCATTAGCAAAAGCAAAAGATGAAGTAAAAGAGATGCAAGCTATCATCGACAAAGAAAACGGAGGCTTCCAATTAGCCTCATGGGATTGGTGGTATTATGCTGAAAAGGTCAGAAAAGAGAAATACGATCTCAACGAAGATGAATTAAAACCCTACTTCAAGCTTGAAAACGTTCGAAATGGAGCTTTTGAAGTTGCTCATAAACTATATGGTTTAAATTTTAAGCAATTGAAAAACGTGCCTGTTTATCAACCTGATGTAAACGCATTTGAGGTGACAGATGCAAACGGCAAATTGATTGGCATTTTCTACACAGACTACTATCCACGCCCAAGCAAAACAGTTGGCGCATGGATGGACAATTTCAGCGGTCAATATATTGAAAATGGTGTAAATGTGCGTCCTGTGATTGTGAATGTTGCCAATTTAGCGAAACCCACAGCAACAGAACCTTCGCTTCTTTCGATGGATGATGTAACCACGCTTTTCCATGAGTTTGGCCATGCACTGCAAGGTCTTTTATCACAAGTGACTTATCCAAGTATCAGCGGGACAAACGTTCCCCGAGATTTTGTGGAATTTCCATCACAATTTATGGAAAACTTCGCTTTCCAACCTGAAGTAATGAAACTTTACGCATTTAACTACAAAACAGGGAAATTGATGCCCAAAGAATTAATGGATAAAATTCAAAACTCTGCCTACTTCAATCAAGGATTTGACATGACCGAACTTCTGGCAGCTGCCATTCTCGACATGAAATGGCATCAGCTATCGAGCATAAATGGTATCAACGTCGATCAATTTGAAAAAGAACAAATGGACAAAATCGGGCTTATTCCCGAAATACTACCTCGTTACATATCAACCTATTTCAAACATATCTTTAGCGACGATTATTCTGCAGGCTATTATAGTTATCCATGGGCTTCGGTAATTGACAAAGATGCTTTCGAACTCTTCAAAGAAAGGGGAATTTTTGATAAAAAGACGGCAACCGCATTGAAAACAGACATTTTAGAAAAAGGTAACAGCGTTGATCTGATGAAAGCCTATGGGATATTCAGAGGACGAGAACCTAAAGTAGATGCCCTACTCAAAAGCAAAGGGTTAGAATAATTGATATATCAACTGGTTTTTCACCGCAATAAGTTTGTTGGAAACGTTTGCAACAAACTCACTGCGGTGAAATTGCACATAACACGATGGGAATAAGCATTAGAAATTATCTTAGACCAAACGTAACAAACATATCGTTTACAATTGGGATTGCCATCCTTTTATGGACAAAACAGCTAACACTCTCTACCCTACCCAATGAAACCACACATACACTAATTGACGGGCTTTCAACACCTTTATCTATCTGGCTGTCGTTAATAATTACGCTTGCCAGTGGATACATGATTTTCATGCTCACCGAGAAATTTAATTTCATACAAAACCGTACCTATCTTCCATTCTTTCTTTACATTCTTTTTAGTAGTAGTCAGGCAGATTTTTATGTTTTTTCAAACGGGAAAGTTGCATTCCTACTGCTATTGCTAAGTCTTTGGGAGATACTCTCAACCTATCATAAACAAGAACCCACAAAATTAGTATACAACGCAGCACTTCTGCTTAGCGTCTGTATTTTAATAGCTCCAGATTTCATCATTTTAGTACCGTTTTTGTTTATCAGCCTATTTATAATCAACAACTTATCGTTACGCATTTTACATGCAATTGCGTTAGGGATAGCTACTCCAATTGCTTTGTTGGGAGGAATTTTCTATTTACAAGGAACCTTAGAGAAAAACATCATACAATTCGTACAATCCTACCAAATAAAAATACCAACATGGGATACAGATAAACTAACTATTATCTACCATTCTGTCTTGTTCATCCTTTCGTTGGTTGCAATCAGAGGTTGTCTTGCAAATCGATTCCAAAGCAATATAAACGAGCGGAAGAACATTCAGGTGATAATTTGGCTCTATTTTTTCATCAGTCTGATAATTGCACTTCGGATGGGAAGAAACACGGAAGCTTCAACGGCGTTCTCAGGAATAATCTCATTTCTCTTTGCTCTGTTTTTCTCTATAAATACCTCACAAAAAAACACGCTATTCTACCTCACACTTGTTGTATTATTAATCGCTTATAACTTAATAATCAGCTATGCAGGGATTAGTTGAATGGGGTTATATCGGGCTATTCATAGCCTCTTTTTTGGCTGCAACCATACTTCCGATTGGCTCTGAATTAATCTTCGGCGCATTAATTTATGGGGGTTGGGATGTATGGACATGCGTTGCAGTAGCTACTGTTGGAAATACACTTGGAGGCGTAACTACTTATTGGATTGGACGACTCGGAAAAATTGAATGGATTGAGAAATACCTGAAAATCAAAAAAGAGAAGGTAGAAAGATTTGAAAAAAAGATGTACAATCGAGGCGATTGGCTGGCAATTTTCTCCTTTGTTCCGGGCATTGGCGATGTAATTGTGGTAGCTTGCGGTTATTTTCGCACGAACTTCTTAGGAACCATGGTTGCTATGACTATCGGGAAATTTGGTCGTTACGTAGCCTGGATGTATGTGCAGGGATGGATAATGCACTAATTGAACAGACGATAGATCCACAAGATGAATGTTATAGCCAAAAGAATGAACTTTGAAGTTACGGGAAAATAAGAAGATTAATCTGCACAAATCATTCTTGAATAATTTCAACAAATTACACAATAGGAAATTAGTCAATTAAGCCATTGTTTGATCTCCTTTTGAAAGATAATCACATTGAATGGCATCAAAAATATTGAATAATTCATCTAAGGTATTGGCCCGCAACATGCGAATACGCATTTCACGAAAATACGGGATTCCTTTAAAAAGAGGCGAAGCTGCCAAATGCCGTCTAATATGAAGAATAGCTTTTCGCTCATCCAACCACTGAACACTTTCCATAATTTGCCTTTTCAAAATATCGAACTGAAATTCAACAGATAACGAAGAGATAAGCTCACCAAACTGCAAATAATGCTTCATCTCTTTGAAAATCCATGGTCGACCAATGGAAGCCCTACCAATCATAACAGCATCCACTCCATATCTTTCAAAACATTCTTTGACACGCTCCGGCGTCGTCACATCACCGTTTCCAATAATGGGAATATGAATTCTCGTATTATTTTTCACCTCGCCAATTAATGTCCAATCGGCCTCGCCATTGTACATTTGAGACCGAGTACGTCCATGAATAGCTAAAGCCTTAATACCACAATCTTGTAACTGTTCAGCCAGTTGAACAATAATTTTGGAATTATCATCCCACCCCAATCTTGTTTTGACTGTGACAGACAATGGAACGGCTTTCACAACAGCAGATGTAATTGCAAGCATGGTAGGAATATCACGTAATAAACCAGCACCGGCGCCTTTTCCTGCAACTCTTTTCACAGGACAGCCAAAATTCAGATCAATGATATCAGGATTAGCCTCTGCCGCAATTTTAGCAGCTTCAACCATGGAATCAACATCACGTCCATATAACTGAATAGCAACAGGACGCTCATCATCAGAAAGAGTTAGCTTTTGTTCCGTTCGCTGAATACTACGAATCAAAGCATCCGCAGAAATAAACTCCGTATAAACCAAATCAGCGCCAAACTCTTTGCAAAGCATGCGAAATGTACGATCTGTGACATCCTCCATGGGAGCCAAAACCAAAGGATAAGCAGGAAAAATATGGGCACCTATTTGCATAATTCAATAAAAATAGTCTGCAAAGATAAGACATAAATGATAATGAGCAGGCTAAAATAGAAACCATTCTGAAGGGAAAAAATAAAAACCTCCGTTATGTCAAAATGCTCCTAAATTTGTATAACTTTGTCGCCCCAAAATTATATTGCAGAGTTTTACAGATTCCTCAAAGAAATATCTTCAAAACATCCTAATGAACACCATTACCTCCATAGAACATTTTATTCAATACATTCCAAAAGCCGAATTACATCTGCACATTGAAGGTACTTTAGAACCCGAACTCCTGTTTAAAATTGCCGAACGAAATCAAGTTACGCTCAACTATCAATCAGTGGATGCGATTAAAAAGGCCTATCAATTCAATGACTTACAAGATTTTCTGGACATTTACTACGAGGGAGCTAATGTTTTGAGACACGAAATTGACTTTTTTGATTTGACATGGGCATATCTTGAAAAAGCACATTCTCAAAACATTGTACACACCGAAATTTTTTTTGATCCACAAACACACACAGAACGTGGTGTCACATTCTCAACAGTGATCAATGGCATCCACAAAGCCTTGCAAAAGGGGCAAGAAGAACTTGGAATCAGCTCAAAGATAATTATGAGCATACTACGCCATTTAGACGAAATTTCGGCCTTAAAAACGCTTGAAGAGGCCTTACCTTTCAAAGAATGGATCACAGCCATTGGACTTGATTCATCCGAAATAGGAAATCCTCCATCGAAGTTTGCCCTTGTTTTTGAAAAAGCAAAGAACGAGGGATTTGAAACAGTGGCACATGCCGGCGAAGAAGGAGATGCAGAATACGTGCGAGAAGCAATTGAAATACTGAAGGTTGCACGAATCGATCACGGCAATCGCTCCTTAGAAGATGAAACGCTGATAAAACACATTGTCGAGAATCAAATTCCTTTAACCATTTGTCCATTATCAAACTTAAAATTGAAAGTAGTAAAAGAAGCCGGTGATCATCCACTGCTTGAGATGCTGAATTTAGGAATAGTTGCAACGGTCAATTCAGACGATCCTGCATACTTTGGAGGTTATATTAACGAAAATTTTCTGACGATGACAACTGCTCTTAATCTCACTTCGAGACATATCTACCAGCTTTCACGCAATTCATTTTTAGCAAGCTTCTTAACTCAGGGAGAAAAGGAAAAATGGCTAACAACTGTTGATTTATTTTACGAACAAAATCATGGAAGAATACAATAAAAAACCGATTTTAGTCATTAAAAACGCATCCATTGAAGGCGTCGGCATTCTCGAAGAGCTATTTCACGAAAATTCAATAGAATATCAGGAAGTTGATCTTGAAAAAGAGGAATTCTTTCCCGATACAACTCAATTCGGCGCATTAATAGTACTGGGAGGCCCAAGCAGCGTGAATGACACCACAGATGTGATGGTTCAC
>DAHXOX010000104.1 GCA_027364655.1 Paludibacter sp.
AACAAAGTGGTAGAACTGATTCAACACATGTCAACTGTGAAATAATTCATCATAGAATCATCGTGCGAAGCCGCCTCAAAAAGGTGGCTTCCTCTTTTTTAGACTGAAATATCCCCATTTCTGTTCTCATTAAATTTGACCATCTATTTTATCGAAAAACACACTCGAAAAACGCGTTGTTAGGCATGATGCACACAACATCAACCTTCAGCCTGTCACTTTAAGCTTCATAATGTCTGACAAGCAACGATCTCCTGTTTCCAAGAAAACGATCGCTTGACCGCACAACGTATAGTTACATATCTATTCACACAACGACTCACTAAACAAAAAGACATGGATCATTCACATTCACTGTTCTCAGAATTCCCACCCGTTTCCACACAAGAATGGATGGATGCCATTTCGAGAGACTTGAAGGGTGCCGACTTCGACAAAAAATTAGTCTGGCACACAAACGAAGGCATTAACGTACGACCATTTTATCGTGAAGAAGATTTGGTCGGACTGAAAACACACGGCGAACTTCCGGGAAAATTTCCGTACGTTCGGGGCACGAAGCAAAACAATAGCTGGCGCATTCGTCAAAAACTAACTGTTTGCGCAAAATGCCTTAATTCTGCTCACGAAAAAGCAATCGCCCTGATTTCTCAAGGTATTACAGCCCTTGATATCACCTTCGACAGCGATGCGGTAACAGCAGAATCGATGGCTGCTATGCTCAAAGACATTGATATTACAAAGGTTGAAATTCATTTCGACACGTGTGTCATGTCCGCAGTAAAATTGGTTGAACTTTACGTTGCTTACGTGAAAGGAATCGGCATTGAGCCAAAGCGCGTATTTGGTTCCATCAATTTTGATCCGCTCGGACATCGTTTGGCACATGGTAAAGTGCTCGAAAACCTGGCAGACCGCTATGCAGCCGTCATGACTGCTTCGGACTATTTGCCAAAATTCCGTACCATTGCCATCAATCCTATCTATTTCAACAATGCCGGAGCATACATCTATCAGGAATTAGGCTATGCGTTGGCTTGGGGAAATGACTTATTGGCACAATTGGTCGAAAAAGGCTTTTCCGCTGAAAAAGTAGGGAAGAAAATCAGTTTCAATTTCGGCATCAGCTCCAATTACTTCATGGAAATAGCCAAATTCCGTGCAGCACGGTTTTTGTGGAGTAACATTGTCTTTGCTTATGGCGAAAAATGTCCAAAAGTTTGCAGCAATAATGAACCGGACGGCAGGGAACGTTGTGCATCCAAAATGATTATTCATGCCGAAACTTCACAATGGAACATGACCTCGTTTGATCCTTACGTGAACATGCTACGTTCACAAACCGAAGCCATGTCGGCTGTTATGGCAGGTGTCGATTCGCTTACCGTAATGCCATTTGACACAGCTTTCAAAAAATCGGACGATTTTTCAGAACGCATTGCACGAAATCAACAATTATTATTGAAAGAAGAAAGCCATTTGGACAAAGTAGTCGATCCAGGAGCAGGCTCCTATTACATCGAAAACCTAACAGAAGCTATTGCCGAACAAGCATGGAAATTGTTTCTCGCAGTGGAAGAAAAGGGTGGCTTTATGGCAGAGGTTGCGGCAGGTAACATACAAGCCGCCATCAACACCACCAATACTAACCGTCGCAAAGCACTCTCAAGCCGTCGCGAGATTCTTTTAGGAACCAATCAATATCCCAATTTCACCGAAGTAGCCGGTGACAAAATCGAAGAATCATTTTTGCATGCTTGTCAACCGAAAAAAGGCACACCGGTGCTCGACTTCAATCGTGGCGCAAGCGATTTTGAAGCGTTACGTTTAGCTACCGAAAAATCAGGAAAACATCCAAAAGTGTTTATGTTGACCATTGGCAGTTTGTCAATGCGTTTGGCACGCGCTCAATTCTCCAGCAATTTCTTTGCTTGCGCGGGCTACGAAGTGATTGACAACTTAGGATTCGACACCATTGACGAAGGAGTTGCCGCCGCTCAACAAGCCAACGCCGACATCATTGTACTGTGCTCGAGTGATGAAGAGTATGAAACACTCGCCCCTCAAGCACAGAAAGCGATTGGCGGAAAGAAATTGTTGGTCGTTGCCGGAGCGCCCGCTTGCATGGACGAACTGAAAGCACAAGGTATTTCTGACTTCATCAATGTTCGTTCCAACGTGTTGGAAACCTTACGTCATTTCAACCAACAATTAGGCATTGCTAAGTGATTAATTCATTGACAAAATAGTGGCCGACGCAAGTCTGCTGCTCATAACATAAACACAACTAAACAAAAAGAATCATGCGTCCAACGTTTCATACACTTCCATTTGTGGGAGAAACTGCAGGAAAGAGTCCCATAGCGACGACTCCGTGGACAACTCCTGAACTAATCAACGTCAAATCAATTTATACAAAAGATGACCTCGAAGGCATGGAGCATCTCCACTATGCCGCCGGTATTTCGCCTTTCTTACGTGGTCCGTACAGTGTGATGTACGCCATGCGTCCATGGACGATTCGTCAATATGCAGGATTTTCGACTGCCGAAGAATCGAATGCTTTTTATCGTCGCAACTTAGCCAGTGGCCAAAAAGGATTATCCGTAGCCTTTGACCTTCCAACCCATCGCGGGTACGATGCCGATCACGAACGCGTTGTAGGCGATGTGGGCAAAGCCGGCGTTTCCATCTGTTCGGTCGAAGACATGAAAGTGCTTTTCGACAGCATTCCGCTCAACAAAATGTCCGTTTCCATGACCATGAATGGCGCTGTTTTGCCTATTCTTGCATTCTATATCAATGCAGGATTAGAACAAGGAGCTAAATTGGAGGAGATGGCAGGAACCATTCAAAATGATATTCTGAAAGAATTTATGGTGCGTAATACCTACATTTACCCACCTTCTTTCTCGATGAAGATCATTGCCGACATCTTTGAATACACGTCGAAAAACATGCCCAAGTTTAATTCCATTTCCATTTCAGGCTATCACATGCAAGAAGCAGGCGCTACGGCTGACATCGAACTGGCTTACACCCTGGCTGACGGATTGGAATACCTGCGTGCAGGCGTCAATGCCGGAATGGACATCGATACGTTTGCGCCACGCCTGTCGTTCTTCTGGGCAATCGGCATGAATCACTTCATGGAAATTGCCAAGATGCGTGCAGCCCGTTTGTTATGGGCAAAAATCGTAAAGCAATTCAATCCGAAAAACCCGAAATCGCTTGCGTTGCGTACACACAGCCAAACATCGGGTTGGTCGCTGACCGAACAAGATCCGTATAACAACATAGGACGGACTGTCATTGAAGCAATGGCGGCTGCATTAGGTCATACTCAATCGCTTCATACCAACGCGCTGGATGAAGCTATCGCTCTTCCAACAGATTTCTCTGCACGAATTGCACGTAACACCCAAATCTACATTCAGGAAGAGACCAATATTTGTCGCGAAGTCGATCCTTGGGCAGGTTCCTATTACGTGGAAACCTTGACGCAAGAGTTGGCCGAAAAGGCATGGGCTTTGATTCAAGAAGTGGAAGAATTGGGCGGCATGGCAAAAGCTATCGAAACAGGCGTTCCAAAAATGCGTATCGAAGAGGCTTCCGCACGCACCCAAGCTAAAATCGACTCAGGGCAACAAATCATTGTCGGGGTAAACAAATATCGCCTCGACAAGCAAGCTCCGATTGATATTCTGGAAGTGGATAACACCGCCGTTCGCAAACAACAAATCGAACGACTGAATACATTAAAACAAAACCGCAATCAAGCTGCCGTCGATCAAGCGCTTGACGCCATTACCGAAGCGGTGAAATCAGGACAAGGCAACTTGCTTGAGTTGGCAGTAAAAGCCGCCCAAGAACGTGCTACATTAGGAGAAATTTCTTATGCCTGCGAAAAAGTCGTAGGCCGTTATAAAGCAACCATAAGAACTATTTCAGGCGTGTACTCATCCGAAACAAAACAAGACGCAGACTTCCTGCGCGCTTGCGAACTGACAGAACAGTTTGCCCAAAAAGAAGGTCGTCGTCCCCGCATCATGATTGCCAAAATGGGTCAAGATGGGCACGACCGTGGAGCCAAGGTGGTAGCAACCGGCTATGCCGACTGCGGATTCGATGTTGACATGGGGCCTTTGTTTCAAACGCCGGCTGAAGCTGCCAAAGATGCTGTCGAAAACGACGTGCATGTATTGGGCGTTTCGTCTTTAGCCGCCGGACACAAAACACTCATTCCGCAAGTTATCGCCGAACTGAAAAAATTGGGACGCGAAGACATCATCGTCATTGCCGGAGGCGTGATTCCGGCACAAGACTATGATTTCTTGTACAAAGAAGGCGTAGCCGCTATCTTTGGCCCGGGATCACCTGTAGCCAAAGCCGCTTGCCAGATTTTGGAAATTCTGCTCGCAGAATAAGCGACTCCTGATTGCTGAAATGAAAAGACGCCGTTTCCGGAAAGGAGCGGCGTCTTTTTTGGTTGGAGGAAAAACACTTTCTGCCTTCAAGACGTTTTTTGTTTTTAAAATTGGCTATATTTGTAAGGCATTAGATCAAGGACATCAGCATCCTTTCAAAAATGATTTTATGATGAAAGAACAACTCTCTATTGAGAAATTAATCGCCGAAGCACAGGCATTTTGCGCCTTAGAATCTACCATAAAGAACAAATCACTTTTTGGTGTAACGGATGGAAAAGCAGTTGGTACTCATATTGAACATAAGTTTCAGGAACATCTGAAAAGTAAATATGAAACTCTTATCGGATCGTCTGCCAACGGTATCGACCTGCCCTCCGACGACATTCTGACTGACATCAAGGTAACTTCTATCAAACAACCCCAATCATCCTGTCCATTTTAAGATGCAAAACAAAAAATCTTCGGGCTTGGTTACAATCTGTTGGTGTTTGTTTATGATAAAATGGATGATCCTGAATCGAAAACCTCGACGCTTGATTTCGTAAGTTGTTCGTTTATTACTAAAGAACGGACTACCGATTACATGACAACCTTCAGACTCCGTGAGATGATTCTTGATAAGGCAAACACTGAAGATATTGCAGCCTACCTAAGCGACAAACATATTCCGGCTGATGAAATCATGCTTCATCAATTGGCAGAACAAATTCTGGAGACTCCACCTTTGCAAGGTTATCTAACTATTTCAAACGCATTGCAGTGGCGGTTGCAATATCAACGAATTGTGACGCTTGTCGACCAAGTGGATGGAATCCATAAAATAGTTGATAAGATAAAGAAATGATGCAAATCTTTGGAGCAAACATATCCTTATCGGTAGTTGATTTTTTGCAAAAAAAATTGCAAGATACGATTGCGGTTGAACAAGCTAATGAATTGTTGCAAAAAAACGTTGGTATTCAATCGTTTTTTTCTTCAGCATCAGAGTTTCTGGAAATAAAAGAAAAACTTTCCATATCAACCTCAATGGTTGAAGAGCCTGACAGGGCAGAATATGGAGATTTTCAAACCAATGCAAATCTTGCCAAGACAATTACAAGCCAATTGAATGAACAGTTCATTCATCCCGAAGTGATAATAGAACCGACATGTGGAAAAGGCAATTTTATTATCGCTGCATTGCATTCTTTCAGCACAGTCAAGCATATTATAGGCATCGAAATCTATAAATCTTACGTTTGGGAAACTAAATTCTCCATTCTTGAATTCTTTTTGAATCATCCAACCCATTCTGTTCCCACCATAGAAATCATTCATGGCAATGTATTTGATTTCGACTTTCAAAAAAGCTCAAATCAGCTAAAGTCTAAACAAGTTCTAATCATTGGCAATCCGCCTTGGGTGACAAATGCGCAATTAGGCAGTTTAGATTCAAAAAACTTACCGAAAAAATCCAATTTCAAAAATCAAAGTGGGTTGGACGCCATTACCGGCAAAGGTAATTTTGACATTGCCGAATACATCACAATGTCACTTTTTGAAGCATTTCAAAAAACGAATGGCTATGTAGCACTCTTGGTAAAAAATTCAGTGATTAAAAATGTTGTGTTTGATCAAAAATCAAAGCAATATGCTATTGGTTCCATTGAGAAATATTGCATTGATAGCAAGAAGGAGTTTGGAGTATCAGTAGAAGCCTCGTTGCTATTTTGCAAGCTGAACACTCTCCCATCGTATGAATGCTCTGAATATAACCTGTACACTCAAAAGAATACGCTTCGTTTTGGCTGGATTGGAGATAAGTTTGTATCAAACATGGAGGATTATTTGCAAACTCAATCTTATGACGGAAGTTGCCCTTTTGAGTGGCGACAAGGCATTAAACACGACTGTTCGGCTGTGATGGAATTAGACAAAGTCAATGATCATTTTGTAAATAGTTTGCACGAAGAGATTTTCATAGAACCAGATTTAGTATATGGACTGTTGAAAAGTTCAGATTTGAAAAACACGGTAATTGACGGCACACGAAAACACATGATTGTTACACAAAACAAAGTAGGACAAGAAACCCGCTACATCAAACAACAATTTCCCAAAACCTACCAGTATTTATCGAATCATGCAGAATCTTTCAACGCACGCAAATCAAGCATCTACAAAGGGAAACCTGCATTTTCAATTTTTGGCATCGGCGATTATTCATTCAAACCTTACAAAGTAGCCATATCGGGACTTTATAAAACATTCCACTTTACGTTGGTTCTACCTCAAAACAACAAGCCTGTGATGCTTGATGACAC
>DAHXOX010000111.1 GCA_027364655.1 Paludibacter sp.
TTCGAGTGAGGCGGGCGGAGTCTTGATTTTTTTTGTTTCCTTTTTTTTATCAAGTGGAACATCCCGACGTGGCGGGGAAAAAAAGGGAATCAGGGTTAGGGGCGGAAGCCCCTTGTTATGAACTTGCGAAAGTTGAGTAAACGGTTGTTATTTTACAAAAAATACAGATAAGGGTGCTTATTTATGCGAGATTACCTTGCACACGTTGAAAGGCAATGGCGCCAAAAAAGTTCCGGCTTCTGATGCAACATAGCGCATCAGAAGCCGGAAAAGTTATATATGGATGCAACCCGGAATTCGTGGAAACAGCTTAAACAAACAATCGTTGGGCAGGCATTATTTCAGGACTTTCACCTCTTTCTGCCAACTACTGTTTTTCACTTACTTATGTTGCAGGAACAGCCACTCCATCATCAGAGGATCACTGTAAGCAGCCAACCAGGAAAAATGACCTACTTCAGGATAGAAGGTAAATCCCGGGTGTGCACCTGCTTTGGTTAGTGCGTTAACCATATCGAGCGAATACTTAGGATTCACGGCGGCATCTTCTGCACCTTGAAAAATCCATATCGGAATATGTGCTATGGATGCCGCTTTCGAGGTATCGCCTGCTCCACAAACCGGAACTGCGGCGGCAAACAGATGCGGATATCGTTCAATAAAGTCATACGTTCCATAGCCGCCCATGGAAAGTCCGGTAATATAAATGCGGTTGGTGTCAATGGGTAATGTTTTCATCAATTGATGAATGAGTTGAATGACAAGCTGCGTCGGCATGGAAGGAACCTCTCGCAAGCTGAGTTGATGTGTAATGCTGTCTTCGCTGAAATTCGACCATTCCTGATGAACAGGGCATTGCGGGGCAACAACTATTGCCGGATGAAGAACCATGGCCTGATCGGTTGCAAAATTCATAACGCCCCATTTTAACTGAGCCTTGTTGTCGCTGCCGCGTTCGCCCGAACCATGCAAAAAGATTACAAGCGGATATCTTCGCAGCGTGTCATAGTCAGGGAAAAGCATCCGGTAATTGAGCGAATCGCCTTTATCGCTGACATACGTATTAACACTGAAACGGGATGTTTGTGCCACTGTGAACGAAGTACTTACACTCAAAAGAAACAAAGCACTCAAAAGAATGATGCGTGGTTTTGAAGTTTTCATGTGCGATTTGTTTTAATAAGTTATTGTTTGGGGCAGGCTTTGTCTGTAACCTTGTTACCTCGACAAACTTGCACAAAAGATTGGACAAAGATAGAATAAGTATCCCATTTTCCTACGTGTCCGTTTGCTTATCCGATAACTTGAAGCCATCATGTGGGCTTGAATTACAAGACAACACTATTCTTCCGCCTCCACGCTATTTCCATCAATATTGCAGTGTGGTGGAGGATAACCATGTTTTCGAATAATCAAAAAGCGAAAGAAGTGTTTCCACATCGTTACAAGCATTATCTCAACCGTAATCAATAAAAAGGCAATTCCAAAGAAATGCCATAGGGAGCTAAAAGCAAATTGAAAAAGAGTCATCATCACATTTCAACTAATTAAAAATTTATTTTCCAATAAAATACCAAAGATCATCCACTGTCATGCGACATGACTTTGGGATTTACCTCAATTACTCGAACGATCCGGGAGCTGATATCACAGCTTCTTCCTTCTTTAACTTCTTATCTTCAAAAACGTACCAGAGCCATTAAAAATGGATGCGCAGATCGACTCCCACTTGTGCGGGTTTGCCACGTTGTGCAAAACGATTCCCCATCGACTCAAAATAGAATGTCCTGTAATCCGTGTTCAGGGCATTCTTTGTCCATAAACTCAATTGAATGGCTCCTTTTTCAGCCGTCACGCGTCCATTCAGCAACGCATAAAAGTTTTGTGACACGCTATTGTCTTCTGTCCAATAAATTGGTCCTACACCGATTGTTTGCACGTTAAACATCAATTTATCCATAAGAGGTGAATGCAAATGGAGGGTGTAATCTGCTGTTACTGACAATGTATTTAAAGGTGCAAAAGGCAGGTGATTCCCTTTATAGCTCACTTGTTGCCCTTGTTGATTCACCACTTCATAGTTAGTGAACACAGCATCGGAATAACCATAGGACACGGATGCTGCTAAATCATCGGTTAGGTAGGAACGGATGGACGCTTCGAATCCTTTACTTTCCGAACGTCCGGCATTGGTAATGATGCGTGATGTGTAAATTGGCGTATAAGTTACAATTTGTTGGTTAGAAGTGTTGATATAGAATAATGCAGCATCCACAAACAATTTGTTTTTAATGGGCTGACTGTGCATCCCGATTTCGTAGTTCCATGATGACTCCGGTTTATAACTGATGGCTTCCTGAATCGGAGGCATAGGGCTGTTGCTCATTTCGGCAGTGAGCAAATCGGAAAACATTTCAAAGTTATAACCGCCGGCTTTATAGCCTTTGGTGACCGAACCATAGAGATTATATTGATCATTAAAATCATATTTCACCGCAATCTTGGGTAATAACTCCCAAGCATCTTGCTGGTTGTGACCTTTTATCAGATACGTCGAGTCAACAGGGAAAGCAGGAATTGTTGGCGCAACTTGCATGGATGTATTCAATGCAGCAGATGTATTGTAATCAATGTGGGTCGTCTCGTACGAAAGTCGCAATCCACCGGTCACCGAAAGTCCTTTCCACAAACGGTAAGTCGATTGATGGTAAAGAGCAATCCCTTGTGTCGGTGTTTTAAAAAGCCCGGGGACCGGCATCTCCTGATTGGTAATGGTGATGGTTGGCATCGTCGGATATTGTGCTTTTGCCATATCAAAATAGCTTTGAATCATCGCAATGCCGCCTTGTTCAAATACCATCGGAGCATCCGTTGTTAACCCCTGATAGAACCCGAACAATCCGGATACCCATTGGTAACGACTCTTGTTATTCGACTTGAAAACAAACTCTTGCGTCCATGCACTTTGCTTTTGATTTTGAGTAAGCGAAAAAATGGAATCGGGCGTAAAATCTTGATCCATTTGCATCCTGTCATTAAAATATTGATACCCTGTGGTTGAACTAAATACATAATGATCGCCTTTGTATTGAATAAAAAGTGCGTTATTCAGCAAGTTACGGCGATAGGTTCCCGGGTCATTGTAATTGATGGGAAGTTCTTTCCCCGAAGCATCTAATTCACCATAAGGATAACCGTTTTGATCGCTGTATTCGTAACCAAGTGTATATTCGGCTTTCCATCGGTTATTGGGACGCCATTCGAGACGCGCGCGACCACCGAGCGTTTGTATGGCATCTGCTTTTTTACCTGTAAAGACATTGGTGAAAAAACCTCCGTCATGCCGGTAATTACCACTAAACGAGAATCCGAACTGTTTGCTCAGTTTATGATAGATGGAAATTCCTGCCCGGTATTGGTTGTAGTTGGCCACCGAAAGTAACAGGTCGTTTCCCTGATAGTCGAAAGGAGACAACGTGGTGATATTGACAATGCCACCCATCGAATTGCGTCCATATAAGGTTCCCTGAGGGCCACGAAGTACTTCAATATGAGCGATGTCGTAAAAGTCGAAATCGAATGCACTTTTGTCCAAATAAGGCACATTATCAACATAAAGGCCAACGGACGAACCCGTAATGCGGGCGCCTACACCCCGAATGTATATCGTTGAAGTAAGTTTGGAACCATAATCCGGAATAAATAGATTGGGCACATACGCGCTTATATCTTTCAACGAAAGGATATTACGGTTGAGTATGCTTTGCGCGGAAATGGAAGTGCCCGCAACAGGTAAATCTTTAAGAAGACTCGTTTCGCGCGGAGAGAGCACCGTGACTTCATTCAATTGATATTCCTTTGTTTGGAGCGTGTCAGCGGTTTCGGCAAAGAGCGAGTTTGACACAACAAATAGAAGCAACACGAAGGCAATAGAAAAGAGGGTTTGTTTCATTTTTCTGATCTTAATATGTGGGGTGAGTTGATGTTCAAAATTGGTTGTGCTCCTTGTCGGCAGACAAGTATCACAAGCGACACAAAGAACGGAAAAAATTGAATTCCACTATATCCCAACATATTGGGAAATTTCAAGAGACTCTGACAAGTAAATTCGTCCCTTAATAATTCCAACGCACAACAGTTCAAGTAAATGGTAAGGAAAATGAAAATTAGGGTAAGTACTAAGCGTGTGGATGTTCATTCGTCAACGTGAAGTCGTAGGATGAAAGGTGTAGGTCACTGTGTGTTTTTTTTCGTAGCTTTGCAGTGTAAACATATTACATTGGTTCTGAAATAAAACATCGAAGAACAATAGAATGTACAGCTTATTTTTCAATCAATTCCTTTATGAAACGGGTATTAAATCATGGGAATTTCAAGTCCGTTATTATTTGCGAGTTCCATACGTCCTTAATGTGAAATAAAATATAATCGTATGATAATCACGCGGCATTCAGTCCGTTCCACCGGCGAACCTCTCTTTTCCATTCTTATTCCAACCTGGAACAATCTTTCGTTCCTAAAGTTATGCGTAGCAAGTATTCGTAAGAACAGCGCTTTCTCACATCAAATCATTGTGCATGTGAACGAAGGCAACGATGGCACTCTTGAATGGGTGAAAGAGCAGCAAATTGATTATACACACAGTACGGAGAATATCGGCGTTTGCTACGCATTGAATGCTGCGGCTGCACTTGCCACAACGGACTACATTGCCTACATGAATGACGATATGTATGTTTGTCCGGACTGGGATAAGTATTTGTATGAAGAGATTAAAGCTTGCCAAAGCGAATATTTCTTTTTCTCATCCACATTGATCGAACCACGTAAAACAGGTTGCCACTGCATGATTGCTCCAGTTAACTTTGGGACTTCACCTGAACATTTTGAAGAAGTTCGATTGCTGAAAGAATATGCAGCATTGCCGTTCAACGATTGGAACGGAGCTTCATGGCCGCCTAATGTGGTACATCGTAACACATGGAACTTAGTAGGCGGATACAGTATTGAATTTTCACCAGGCATGTATTCCGATCCCGATTTCTCCATGAAACTGTGGCAAGTCGGAGTGCGTCTTTTCAAAGGAGTTTCGAAAAGCAGGGTATATCATTTTATGTCAAAATCGACAGGAAAACTCAGGAAAGAGGCCAATAAAGAAGGGAAACGGGAGTTTCTGGACAAATGGCAAATGACTTCCCGCACATTTTATCGCTATTTCTTAGCCATTGGAACCCCTTTTGAAGGAGAACGCAAAGAGCCGAAGGAAAGTTTTCATTATTCTGCCAAAAAGATAGGAAACAGCTTAAAACGGCGTTTCACATAAACGAAATAGATGGTTATTCTTCTTGTTGCTCTAATTTGAAGCGTACGCGCCAAACGCCATCCTGATAGTCGTGGCTAAGGATGATAAACTTTCCGATTTCAGATGTGTTGTTCACGTGCATTCCGATACAAGCACATGCATCGTATTCGCCAACACGTACCACGCGTACCGTATCGCCAACATCTTCTGGTAATTTTGATAAATCGAGAAAGTCAGAGGCTTCTTCTTTCGCAACAAACGCAATGGAGACAGGCAGATGAGAAGCAATCACGGCATTGACTTGCTCTGCAATTGCATTGATCTGCTCTTCAGTGGGGGCGGCAGGCAAAAGATAATCACACTTCGATTTCTTGCGTTCAATGTGTGCATTACGCGAACGACCACAGCTAAACATCCTCACCATCGTTTGGTTCAGAATGTGTTCTGCTGTGTGCATCGGCTCGTAATAAGTTTTCTTAGGCTCTTCCATTGGCAAAGGAAACGATCTTCTATGGTAGCAGCATGAACTACCGCAACAAACAATAACAAATAGCTTTTATACCAACTTATTGGTAGCAGTATCGGGGAAGATAACGGCAGGCTGAAAGGTCTTTGCTTCTTCAAAATCCATAGTGGCAAACGAAACGATCAGGACAACATCGCCGGGTTGCACCAATCGGGCTGCTGCTCCATTTAAGCAAACAGTGCCACTGCCGCGTTCGCCTTTAATAATATAGGTTTCAAAACGAGCGCCATTATTGATATTGAGCACCTGTACCTTTTCGTAAACAATCATGTTAGCGGCATCCATCAGATCTTCGTCGAGGGTAATGCTCCCAACATAGTTAAGGTTCGCATCGGTCACCGTCACACGATGAATCTTTGATTTTAATACTTCAATTTGCATAAAACGATTTTTTTAAGTGAAACAAGCAACATCACGTTGCTGAAAAAAGAAATTAAAGATAGCGTAGATTATCGATCAAACGCACTTCGCCACAAAATACGGCAATACAGCCTACGACACAATCGCATTCATTCCAGTCATGTATGGTTTGCAACGTATCTCCATCAACAATGTCAAAATATTCGACACGCATGTCATCTACCGCATTCAGCGTTTCAATCACCCATTTTTGTACGTCGGCTACCGACCAATCGGATACAAATTTACGACTTTCAAAAAGGGTTTGTGCTATGATAGGCGCATTATTACGTTGTTTGGTTGTCAATCGGGCATTGCGGCTGCTGAGCGCTAACCCATCCGGCTCGCGAACAATGGGACACGGGACAAGTATAACCGGAAGTTGCAGCTCTTGCGTCATGCGACGAATAATAGCCAGTTGTTGAAAATCTTTCTCGCCAAAATAGGCGCGATCGGGCTTGACTGCCATAAACAACTTACTGACAATTTGTGCCACACCATTGAAATGACCAGGGCGAAATTGACCTTCCATCACTTTATCTAAAGGTGAAAAGTCAAACTGACGCGTGTCCGGTTCGGGATACATTTCCTCTTCCGATGGAGCAAACACGTACGTGCACCCAGCTTTTGTCAGTAATACCACATCTTTGTCGAGTGTTCGCGGATAATGCAGCAAATCATTTTTATCATTAAATTGCGTGGGATTCACGAAAACAGAAACTACAGTTACGTCGTTTTCGGCCACACAATGTTGAACCAACGAAAGATGACCTGCATGTAAAGCACCCATCGTTGGCACCAAACCAACCTGTTTTCCTGCTGCTTTTTGTTCGGCAAGCATTGCTTGTAAAGCAGTAATGGTTGAAAAAACTTCCATGATAATGGTATTTGCAGAGATCGTTTTCTCAACAAAGAGATCGCGCATCCTTAACTTCAAATCGATTATTTCTCTTTTACCAAAGTGCCAATGGCTTCGCCGCTGACTACTTTCTTCAGATTGCCATACTTGTCCATATTGAACACAATAATGGGCAAATGGTTCTCTTTACACATCGTGGTAGCGGTGAGGTCCATCACTTTCAAGCCGCGTGCATAAATTTCGTCGTATGTGATTTCATCAAACTTCACGGCGGTAGTATCTTTTTCTGGATCGGACGTGTAAATACCATCCACGCGTGTGCCTTTCAGCATCACATCTGCTTCTATCTCAATGGCTCGCAATGATGAACCTGTGTCAGTAGTAAAAAAAGGATTACCGGTTCCGGCGGCCAACAATACCACTTCGCCGCGTTCAAGAGCTTCAATGGCTTTCTGTTTGCTGTAAAATTCTCCTATTGGCTCCATTCGGATGGCCGTCAGTACGCGCGACTTGACCTGCAATGCAGCAAGGGCGGAACTTAAGGCAAGACTATTGATGGTGGTGGCCAGCATCCCCATCTGATCCCCTTTAACGCGATCAACGCCTTGGGCAGCGCCACTCAATCCACGAAAGATATTTCCGCCACCAATGACGATAGCCACTTGAATACCTTGCGCGGCTACTTCTTTTACCTGTTCGGCATATTGATGCAACCGTTGGGAATCAATGCCGTACTGTTGTTCCCCCATCAACGATTCGCCGCTTACCTTCAATAAAATACGCTTATAGTTGGCCATAAGAATCTTTCAATAAGTTGGTGTTCATTTGCTTGAATAATTGCGCAACAAAGTTCGTTATTTTTATTGAACCATCCATCATAAAAGAAAAGAAACTCTTTGTTGAAAGCAGGCAACTCTCATTATTTATCGGAAGTCAGCTTCTGTGGAAGCGCGTGATAAGGCAGCGTTAACCACAAAAACGGATGAGAATCACCAACTTTCTTTTCGTAAAATCGAATGGTATGATCCACTTCGATGATGGAATATCCGGCAGGCACAAACGTATTGCTTTGCAACGTACGCGTCAATACGTCCGGAATTCCATCCTCAGAGAAAAATACATTGCGGTGATAATGACCTCCTAAGATCGATTCCACGTTGTATGGTTTTACTAAATGCAAAAACGCATCCCGATTGCCAACGTCCGATGGATTAAGCGGAAAATGTGTTACGAAAAACAACGGTTGTTGGGTGCCTGCTTTTTGCAATTGTCCTTTTATCCAATTCATCTCCGAATCACTCACCCAGCCGCTATTTACACCGTGCCCTTGTCCGGTATTGAATCCAATGAATTGCACATGCTGATAGGTGAACGTGAAATGATGGTATTGAAATACTGAATCGAACGTGGTAGTCGTTGTTGGGCAATAGCGCGTGTCATGATTTCCGGGCACTACATAATACGGAACATCCAATCTGTCAAACAGTTTCTTGGCTAAAAGCAGCGATGGTCGATCGCCTTTGTCGGCAATATCGCCTCCGATAATGACAAAAGCCACTTCTTTCAACGAATCGATCTCCTGCACCGCACGACGTAAATCGGTGGTATGCTGCGGAAAATCGGGCGAAAGGTGCATGTCGGTCAACAAAGCAAACCGGAACGAATGAAAAACGTCTTGTGCAAACGTTGCAAGCGGGCAAGCAATGACCAGCCAAAGCAATATAATAAATGGGAATCGTCTCATTTGGAATAAAATATGAAGATAAAAATATAGTCAGAAAATAGGATGGGTAAACTCGTTCAAAATAGTAGATTCTGCATTAATGTGATTCCTGATCATAGTATCCCTATAACGTGGTGTACTGGCTTTGAGTGGAAAGAGCTATTCCCATAGCAAATGATTTCATCAGACAAAAATAGATAAAGTTTGATATATGCAATGCGTCATATAAAATAATTCTACTCATATACCTTATTGATAGAAAGATAGAGGATAAAGAATCATATACGAAGATTGAGTTCACTGCAAAAAGTCAAAAAAGCAGGTGTTAGTTCTGAAAGGACTAAATTTGAATAGACAGGAAAAATACGACTTTAAAGCCAATTACCTTGAAGCAAGGGTTGTCTCTGCTAATATAGACATACGCCGAAGTTTGCCATTACTCATTACAAGTAATCGATGGATTTAATTTTACCGGAGATTCATTGCCAACATAACACAAATGATTATCTTTGATACTATCAAATGATGCTATCACGATTGATTAATATGAATCCATCCTACGAAATAACAAGTAAGATATTAGCGTTAATTTCATCTATCTCTGAGCAGATTGGAGAAGTTAAGGCCGCCAGATTAATAAAACCACCGACTGAATTACAAAAAAAATAGGATTAAAACAATTCAGTCTTCTCTTGAGAGAGACTAACACGGTATCGCTTCAAATAAAAACTCACTTTAATTTATGTATTTGCAAGGACGATGTAGAATTTGAATATGAGCGTATTTATACCCTTAGCAACGGCTTCGTAAGGAATCGTTCTAAATCCCGCACCACATATACTCTCGACCGCTAATTTAAAGTTGTTTGTGTTTATATTTGAAGAAGATGGCAAACAAAATGGCAATTACCAACGCATATCCGGCAAAGAGATACCAGATTGTCGGCCAGTTACGACTGATTAACTGATGGTCTGCTGCATACTTCGAGTAGAGATCAACAATTGCCCCACTGGCATAGCCGCCCATTAAAGCGCCCGCTCCGTTAGTTATCATCATAAACAATCCCTGAGCGCTACCCCTGATTTCAGGCTTAGCCTCGGTTTCGACAAACAACGAACCCGAAATATTGAAGAAATCGAATGCCATCCCATAAACAATCATCGACAGTATCAGCATCCAAAGCCCTGTACCCGGATCGCCCGCGCCAAAAAGTCCGAAGCGAAACACCCATGCCAACATACTCATCAACATCACGTTTTTAATGCCAAAACGACGCAAAAAGAACGGGATAGTCAAAATAAAGAGCGTCTCCGACATTTGCGAAATGGAAAGCAAGATGACGGAATGCTTCACTCCAAAAGCATTGGCATATTCAGGAATGCTCTTAAAACTCCCGATAAACAAGTCGCCATACGAATTGGTAATTTGCAAAGCGGCTCCCAATAACATCGAAAACAGAAAGAAAACAGCCATCTTCTTTCTCTTGAACAATACCAGAGCATCGAGTCCAAACGCTGAAAGCAACGATTTACGTTGGCTTTTTGCAGGAATACATTTCGGAAGTGTAAACGAATAGATTCCCAGCACAACGGCAGCCACACCGGCCAAATATAGTTGAGCATTGGTGTTTTTAAATCCGGTAAGATCAACCACCCACATAGCTACGATAAACCCAATGGTTCCAAAAGTTCGGATGGGAGGAAATACCTTAACAATGTCATAGTTGTATCGTTCTAAAGCATTGTATGCGACGGTATTATTCAGAGCAATGGTAGGCATGTAGAAAAGCAGGTTGAGCAACATGGCCCAATACATGTGGTCGTAGTCTATGGCCGTCGATGCATAAAAAAGTGCGGCTGCTCCCAATAAATGACAAATTCCCAGCAGTCGCTCGGCATTAACCCATTTATCGGCAATGATGCCTACAATACCCGGCATGATTAACGAAGCAATGCCCAACGTGGCAAAGATGGCTCCGATTTGCCCTCCTTCAAACCCTAAGTTTCTGCCTAAGTATCCTCCCAAAGAAATTAACCATGATCCCCAAATAAAGAACTGGAGAAAAGTCATCAATGTCAACCGAAATTTAATGCTCATAATGTGT
>DAHXOX010000127.1 GCA_027364655.1 Paludibacter sp.
AAAAGAAAAACGATATAATGAACAGCCAACCCACAAAACTGCACATTTGCAAACCGCACAAGCCGACACATAACCGAAGTTTGCAAAAGAGCAGTTTTCTTGCCGACGCACCACCAAAATTTGATACATTTGTGATTTTAAAATAATACAGGACAAACAAGAATGAATTTAATTGATACTGGGATAGATAAAGGACTAATTCGGTTTGACGAAAACCGAGATTTTATCACATATATTTACCAAAACAAAAAGCGGAATTACAATAATCCTGAAGAGAAAGTACAAGCAGAAATTTTCTTGACTTTAGCTTTAATTTACGGCTATTAACAACGAATTGATTGAAATTGGTAAAGAGTTAGCCAAGTTTATTGTTCACATTAACGCAACGGAGAATCGTTAAGAAAAATCGGAATTTCT
Organism: Paludibacter sp.; assembly: GCA_027364655.1. Lineage (GTDB taxonomy): Bacteria > Bacteroidota > Bacteroidia > Bacteroidales > Paludibacteraceae > Microbacter. The sequence goes on from DAHXOX010000127.1 coordinate 418, forward strand.
GATTTTTCTATTTTGATTAAAAAAAACGGATTAAAAATGAAAGAGGAAAACACGATAAAGATATTTGAAGATAGAAAGGTAAGAACCCTTTGGGATGTTGAAAAAGAGAAATGGTATTTTTCTATCGCAGATGTAATTGGTATTTTAACCGACAGTCCGAATTCGAGGAAATATTGGAGTGTTTTAAAAACAAGATTAAAGGCAGAAGGAAGCCAGTTGGCTACAAATTGTAGTCAACTGAAAATGCAATCTGCCGATGGCAAATTATATCTGACCGATGTAGCTGATACAGAACAGCTTTTTAGGCTCATCTAATCTATCCCATCCCCCAAAGCAGAACCTTTTAAACTTTGGTTGGCACAGGTAGCCACAGAACGCTTAGACGAAATGCAAGACCCTGAACTCAGTATCGACAGGGCATTGGAGCAATACCTGAAATTAGGTTATTCGGAAAACTGGATTAACCAGCGACTGAAAAGTATTGAAATTAGAAAAGAACTGACCGATGAATGGAAAAAGCGGGGATTGAAAGAAGGCGTTCAGTTTGCTACGCTTACCGACATTATTACCAAAGCCTGGAGCGATAAAACTACTAAAGAATACAAAATTCTGAAAGGTTTGAAAAAGGAAAACCTGCGCGATAACATGACCAATACCGAACTCATTTTAAACATGCTTGCCGACGCATCTACAAAAGACATATCAGCCGCAACCAACCCAAAAGATTTTGAAGAAAGCAAGAAAGTGGCTAAACAAGGCGGTAATGTGGCAAAGGTTGCACGCAAAGAGCTGGAAGCTAAAACAGGTAAGAATGTAGTTACACCATTAAATGCAAAAGGTTTGTTTAAAGAGAAAGATGCTCCGAAAAAATTAAAGCCTAAAAAGTAGTCTGAACTATGATTTTACTGATTAATATGATTGATAATGATAAAAGAACAATACAAATATTCAGAATTAACTTCTAAAATCATTAAATGTGCAATGACGGTTCATAGTGCATTGGGCAATGGTTTTCAGGAAGTGATTTATCAGAGAGCATTAGAAATTGAATTGAGAGAAGCTGATATAACTTTTAATAGAGAATTTGAAATGCCAATCTATTATAAGCAACAGCAAATTGGAACCAGACGAGTTGATTTTTTGGTGGAAGGTGTTGTTTCTGTTGAATTGAAAGCAATCACCAAAATTGAAGAAGTTCATTTTGCACAAGCTATTAATTATTTAGAAGCCTACAATCTTGAAATAGGGTTGCTTATAAACTTTGGCGAAACAAGTTTAAAATTCAGCAGACTGAACAATAAAAAATACAAGCCTGTACAATGATTTGGAGTGTTTTTTATAATTACTCAGATAAATTAATTAATAATAAATTCAAATGAATCAAACATATCATATAAATCACAGTTCAGACAATTTACATAGCCGTGTGTTTATTTTGCAAAAAAGCGAATTGGAAAAACGGCTTGACCCTTTTTATTATGTTCCCGAATTATTGGAACTTGAAAAGAAAGTTTTAGCAAAAGAGCCAAAGAAATTGCGTGATTATGTTGTTGGGCTTTCAAGCGGTGCAACGCCAAAAACAACTGAAAGCGAAAAATATTATGCCGAAAAAGAAAACGGCATACCGTTTTTAAGGGTTCAAAACCTTTCACCAACTGGAATTTTAGAATTTGACGATTGTAAATATATCAACGAAGAAACGCACAACGGAATGTTGAAGCGTAGCTAAGTAAAAGAAGGCGATTTGTTGGTTAAAATTGCAGGAGTTGGGCGTATGGCAGTTGCTTCTGTTGCACCCGAAGGCTTTGAAGACAATATTAATCAACACGTTTGTGTAATCCGTACAGGTAATAAAGAAATCAGCGAAACGCTTGCAGCCTTTTTAAATTCTGACATTGGCGAGAAATTGGCAAGCCGTAGGGCAACAGGTGGAACACGTCCAGCATTAGATTATCCTGCATTGCTCTCAATTCCTATCATTGAAGACAAACGGATTTTAGAAATTACAAGTAAAGTAGTTGAGCAGAAAAAGAAGAACGAAGCCGAAGCCGACAAACTACTTTCAAGCATTGATGATTATTTATTGAATGAGTTGGGAATTAAATTGCCCGAACCGCCTGAAAATACGTTGAAGAATAGAATGTTTGTAAGGACTTTATCGGAAATTAAAAATAAACGGGTTGACCCATTTTTTCATCAAGACAAATTCATAAACAATTTAACGGCAATTTTAAATGAAAAATATCCTATTAAATAACTTCGTGAAATAATATCAGGAAATTTGATAAAAGGAAGTTTGCCAAAGCAAGATGAAAAGGACGATGAATATTCAGTAGTTCAGATTAATTCAATAAATGCAGATGGCACTATCGCACTTGATGACTTACTAACAGCAAAAAATATTTTCAGTAATCAACAGAAATTAAAAGTTGGTGATGTTTTAGTCGTAATAACAGGAGCAACGATAGGAAAAATTGCATTTTGGAATTATGAAGGAGATTACTTTTTAGGCGGTGACATTGTAAAGTTTCAAACAAGCTCATTATCGGACAACGCTTTTGTTTATCATTTTTTAAGATGCAGTTTAATGCAGACAGAAATTAAAAGAAACATCACAGGAGCGACTAATGGACATTTAGCACCAGAAGATATTTCACATTTACCAATTCCCGTTCCACCACATGACAAACAAAAAGAAATAGCCGAACACATTACAGGCATACGCCAACAAGCCCAACAACTGAAAGACAAGACCAATGAACTTTTGAAAAAAGCGAGTGAAGAAATAGAAAAAATATTATTAGGATAAACCATGCAAATTCCATTAAATCAATTTGAGCAATATATAGATGAAACCATATTAAAACGTGGTTTGCAGTACTTTAAAAACGGGCATGTTCACGAACCCGAAGAAATAAGCCCGGGCGTGTACGAAGCCATTGTTGAAGGCACCGAAGATTACACCGTGCAACTTACCCTTAAAAACGGAATTGTTACAGAGCATGTTTGCGATTGTCCCTACGATATGGGTCCTGTTTGCAAACACGTTGCTGCTGTTATTTTTTACCTGCAACAAGATGAACTGGAATTGAATAAGAAAACAAAAAGAGCAAAAACAAACCAAGATTCTAAACCTGCAAAACGTAAAACCGTTGCACAACAGGTTGACGAACTGCTCGAAAAAGCAACCCATGATGAATTGAAACAATTTGTACGTGAAAAGGCATCTGCAAACGCCCAGTTCAGGAATTTGTTTTTATCGTCTTTTGCCCAACACAATTCCGATGAATCAAAAGAACTGTATGTAAAGCAGGTAAAATCAATCCTTAAAACGGCTTCCGACAGGCACGGTTTTATCGACTGGTCGGCTTCAAGGATTGTAGGCAATGCCATTGACAACCTTTTGGAATCGGCACAAAAACAGATAAACAACCGCAATTATAAAAGTGCTGTTTTTATTTGTACTGCCGTAATGGAGCAAATGACCGAAGCCCTGCAATATTCGGATGACAGCAATGGTGATATTGGCGGAAGTATTGATGCCGCTTATGAAATGCTTTATACTATTGCACAGGAACATTTATCCGAAGAAATCAGGAAACTAATTATTGAATATTGTTTTACTTCTTTTGACAAACAAATTTATTCGGGTTGGGATTGGCATATTGGTGTTTTACGCCTTGCTGCACTGCTTTTAAAAACAGAAGACGAAACCGAGCGTATTTTTAAACAAATAGATAAAGCACAACGGTCAGATTACGAGCGAGAAGAAGCCCAAAGTATAAAATACGATATTTTATTAAAAACTAAAGGAGAAGATGTTGCTGAAAAATATCTTGAGCAAAATATTACAAATTCAAATTTAAGGCGGAAAGCTATTCAAAAAGCATTGAAAAAGAAGAATTTTGACAAAGCTATTTCATTAGCCAAAGACGGTATAAATTATGATTTGAAAGACAAGCCGGGATTAGCAAAAGAATGGTACGACTGGTTATTAAAAATAGCACAAGCCCAAAACGACTCTGAAAGAATTATTGAATACGCTCGTCTGTTATTTATTGACAATTTCAGGAATGAACAAGATTACTACCAGATACTGAAACAGTATGTAAAACCTGAAAAATGGGCCGAATTTGTTGAAGCAGTTATTCAGGACATTACAACTAAAAAACGATGGCTTGATACAGGTTTGATTGCAAGTATTTTCATAAAAGAAGAATGGTGGGACAGACTTTTGGAATTGGTTAAACACACACCCGATTTAAACACAATTGACCATTACGAAAAGTATCTTTCAAAACATTACGCAAATGAAATAGTTGAATTATATGCAACTGGCGTTCTGAAATACATGAAAAAGAGTATGGGGAGAGACCATTACCAAAATGCTTGCAGATATATTCGTAAGATTATAAAGCTTGGAGCAAGAGACAAAGCAAATGAAATTATTTCATACTTGAGAACTGAATATCCCAAAAGGAAAGCATTAATGGAAGAACTGGACACAGTATAAATTACTAATGCCTTCACTATTGGTGGCACATTTGCAAAACCCCACAAGCCCAAGCAAAAGCCAAGTTTTGCAAAAGAGCCACCAAAGCCAACGCACGGCAGACAGAAACGAAATAGCAAATTGAAAGATAGAATGACAGAAAAAATAAACACCGAACGGCTAACAACGTGTATAAAACATTTGACTGACAGTGAGTTATCGAGCGGTGCAGCTCGTATCAAAAGTGGTTGTAACTTGATAGGTAATCGTTTCGAAATGCCAAACGTTTCATATACGTAACCGTTAGCGTTCATTGTAAAAAGACGGACATAAGAATATTTGAACTTCAAAATAAACATATAAATAAAAAGGAGCATTATGATTACTTTAATTTTTGTCTTCGGACTTTTATTTGGCGGAATATTACAGTATGCCAAATTGAACAGATTTAATACAATTAGTGGCTTAGCATTAGGAAAAGATTTTACTGTTGCAAAAGCAATTTTGATTGCAATTGGTGTAGGTGCAATTCTAATTAGTTTGGAAATTGGATTAGGGTTTGCATCTTATCACACAAAACCGCTGATTTTAGGAGGTATCATTTTTGGTGGAATTATATTCGGCTCAGGAATGGCAATATTGGGTTATTGTCCCGGAACACTTCCTGTGTCGGCAGGTGAAGGCTCCGTTGATGCTGTGATTGGAATTGTTGGAGGTTTGGTTGGTGGATTTGTTTACCCCGTTTTATTACCTTCTTTTCAAGGAATTTTAGGACCTGATTTGGGTAATTTTACATTAAAAACAATGTTCCCGGGAACGACTGTTTTGTTTTATGTTTTTGTTTTAATTATATCCGGATTATTTATTGCTTTTTCGTTTTGGATTCATAAAAAAGAAAATTCAAAAGATATAAAATGGGTTGTTTCAGGCATTGCATTGGCAGTTTTAAATGCAATAATCGTCTTAAAATACGTTTCGGACAGACCAATTGGTGCTTCAACAACATATCCTTATGCAATTGATTCCGTGTTTAGTTTTACAAATAATGATTACTTCCAAAAAATTCAAGACCCAGGACATTGGGAATTGATTTTTTTACTTGGAGCATTTTTTTCAGGACTTCTATTTTCCCTCATACGCAAGGATTTTAAATTTATATTGATATATGATAATTGGAAGAGCCATAAAGGGAGTTCAAATATAAAGCGAATCATTTGGTCGTTTGTCGGTGGATTCCTAATAATTGTCGGAGCACGAATGGCCGGCGGTTGCACCAGCGGACACATACTTTCTGGCGGTATGCAATTTGCATTAAGTAGCTTCATTTTTGCAATATTTGTATTTGCAAGTTTGCTGATAACAGGAAGATTTTTTTATGGGAGAAAAACGACGAAACGCTAACAAAGTATAGCAGCAATAAGGGTTTCCGTGGTAAATCAAGCATTCTGCCCCGCTTTAACTTTTGTGTATTTCGACAGTGAATCGCCCACAATCCCTTATTGTCCATACCGCTGACCGTTAGTCTTGACAGCAATGGGAACATTGTGTTTAGTGACCAATCAAGACAAATACCAGATCTGAGTACCATATATTTTCATTTACCAATTTCGGAAGATTACAATGTGCCAGAATTGCCTTATTGGCCTCATTATATTGAACTAACTTCTGGACGCACTATTGTCCACTTAAAATCATTAATAATTCTTTGAAATCATTCTGTATCAGCATTATAAGAGCAAAATAGTTGCGTGACGATTTGATTTTCTTATCTTGCTAGAAATCATAAATTTTGGGCAATGAATACAGGAAAATATATTTTCGCACAAATGATTGAGTTTTTACCTCAACGCGTTTTTGACGGTTTTGTCATTAAATATGCAGGGAACAAATACGTAAAACATTTTAGTTGTTGGAATCAGTTGTTGGTGATGATGTTTGGTCAACCAACAAATCGTGATAGCCTACGTGATCTAATTGTCGCCATTGATGCTCATAATCAAAAAAGCTATCATTTGAGTTTTGGGCGGAAATTCGAGCGAACAGTTTTACGCAGGGACAGTGTATGGCAATTTCGAATGCAAATGTAGCTGTAAATACCAACGGACAAGCAGGCTTTGGATAAACTTAGGTCGGACACACTTACACCGCTTTCACCGAGTTTAGGTCGCAAATTAGGACAGAACATAAAAAAAGTGCATAGTCAGGCTGTAGTGTTTCTACTATCTGGCTATGCACTGAGACTTTCAGTCTTACTTCTCGTATTTTATATAGTTACCAGTTCAGAATCACTTTGCCGCACTGGCCGCTTTCCATAACATCGAATCCTTTTTGGAAATCATCGATATCAAAACGGTGTGTGATGACTGGTGTAAGATTTATGCCCGTAATAAGCATTTGTTCCATCTGATACCATGTTTCCCACATTTCGCGTCCATAAATGCCTTTTAGCGTGAGGGCTTTGAAGATGATTTTATCCCAACGTACGGTAGTGGTATTTGGTAAAATTCCAAGCAATGATATTTTAGAGCCGTTGTACATGTTTTCGATCATATCCTCGAATGCCACAGGCGAACCGGACATCTCTAATCCTATATCGAACCCGTGCATGTGAAGCTTTCGTACCGCTCCTTCAATGGTTTCTCCCTTGCTGGGATTAATGGTAAGCGTCGCCCCCATTTTCTTGGCAATGTTCAGACGGTAATCGCTTATATCGGTCACAACGATGTTGCGTGCTCCTGCAAAACGACATATTGCCGTTGCTATGGTGCCAATTAATCCTGCACCTGTAATCAATACATCTTCACCAATAAGCGGGAACGACAATGCAGCATGGGTGGCATTTCCAAACGGATCCATGATGGCTGCCATTTCATCAGAAATTCGTGGATCGAGGTGCACCACGTTTTGGGAAGGCAAAGAGAGATACTCGGCAAAGGCGCCGTCGCGATTCACGCCTACACCGATGGAGTTTTCGCACACATGCAATTTACCGCGACGACAATTCCGGCAGTGACCGCAGGCAATATGACCTTCGCCGGTAACGCGATCGCCTATCTGAATGTTTTCAACACCTCTTCCCTTATCGACAATCTCACCCACATATTCGTGCCCGATTGTCATAGGTGTTTTGATGGTTTGCTGCGACCACTCGTCCCATTTATAGATATGCAGATCGGTGCCGCATATAGCGGTTTTCTTTATTTTGATCAATACGTCATTTATGCCTATTTGTGGCATGGGAACGTCTTCCATCCATATCCCTTTTTCGGGACGAAGTTTTACAAGAGCTTTCATATTAATAGTAGTCAGTAGATAGTAGTTAGGAGATAGGAGATAGGAGTCAGAATTTCGAAGTTAAAGAGGTGAAGAAGTTAGGGATGATATAAAACAATATCAACCAATAATTCTCATTTCTTTGGCGACTTTCGTAAATGCAGCAATACACTGATCGAGATGTGCTGTGTCATGCGCTGCTGAGATTTGTACGCGGATGCGTGCCTGTCCTTGCGGAACAACGGGGTAATAAAATCCGGTGACATAAATGCCTTCGTCGAGCAAGCGGGTAGCCATCTCTTGCGAACGTTTTGCGTCGTAAAGCATCACGGCACAAATGGCAGATTCGGTGGGTTTAATGTCAAATCCTATGGCTTTCATACGCGTCAAAAAGTAGTTGGTATTTTGGTGCAACTTATCTTGTAGTTGGTTAGTCTCGCTCATCATTGCCACCATTTTAATGCCGGCTGCCACCACCATCGGAGGCAGTGAATTCGAGAAAAGGTAAGGACGGGAACGTTGCCGCAACAGATCGATAATCTCTTTCCGTCCGGTGGTAAAGCCACCAATAGCGCCGCCAAATGCTTTGCCCAGCGTGCCGGTGATCAGCTCAATCTTTCCACGCAAATTGAACCGTTCGGTCACGCCACGACCTGTATTGCCAACAACGCCTGCCGAGTGCGATTCATCCACCATGATCATGGCGTCGTAACGAACAGCCAACTCATGTATTTTATCCAACGGAGCCACATTGCCATCCATTGAAAAGACTCCATCGGTAACAATCAACCGGAATCGTGCCGATTGTGCAGCTTGCAGTTGTTTCTCCAAATCAGCCATGTCGGCATTGGCATACCGGAATCGCTTCGCTTTGCACAAACGGACGCCATCAATGATGGATGCATGATTCAATGAGTCGGAGATAATAGCATCTTCTTCGGTAAGCAATGGTTCGAACAGCCCGCCATTGGCATCGAAGCAAGCGGCATACAATATGGTATCTTCCGTTCCGAAGAAAGAGGCAATTTTGGCTTCCAATTGCTTGTGCAAATCTTGCGTGCCGCAGATAAAACGCACCGAAGCCATTCCGAAACCACGTGTGTCGAGAGCGTGTTTTGCTGCTTCAATCAGCTTCGGATTGTTAGCCAGACCTAAGTAGTTGTTGGCGCAAAAATTCAGCACTTTGTGCCCATTAACTTCAATTTCAGCTCCTTGAGGTGATTCGATGATTCGCTCGTTTTTGTACAGGCCGGCGTCCTGAATCGCTGAAAGTTCTTGCCGGAGATGTTCCTGAAATTTGGTGTACATGGTGTTTTTACGCTTTTAATGAGTAATTCTCTGTGTGAACTTGAGGTGCAAATTTACGATAGAATGGCCAATGTTATTACTCTTTGCAGCTTCATTTTTGTAGTTTCTTGCACATTTTCAGCGTTTTTGCACGTAAGTTTGCCTGATCAAAAAAAGAGAGTTATACAAATAAGGGGGCTAAGAAAAATAATTTCGATTTTTCTTGGTGCTTTTACAATAATCTATTACTTTTGTACCCGAAAACGTAACGATTCAGTTCATGGCACAAACTTTTGCATATTTCTTTTTTTACTTTTACTTTAGCCAAAGTAAGAGCGGGAGTTTGTTGTCTTAACCATAAGTAATCAATTTTAGGTTGTACAAAAATCCCGCTGAGTA
>DAHXOX010000129.1 GCA_027364655.1 Paludibacter sp.
GTTCTGGCAGGACGTGTGGACAAGTTCATGAATCGTTACCAAAAGCACTTGGAAAACAAGAAGAAATAAGTTCTCCCTTTCAACAAGTAACTCTACAAAGCCGCTCCGAAAAGAGTGGCTTTTTTGTTGTTTCCGAACAAAAGAGAAGCACTGAATGCAGCTAAACAACGCATTTTAATAAGTCTGTAACAAAATACGTCAAAATAGGATGTATCTTTGAAGAAAAATACACAATCGTGGAGTTTCAGAATCATCAGCAACCATTGGCAGATAACGAAATATCCCATTAGTATATCCTTGAAAAAGGCAAAACAAATCATCACGATGAAAAAACAAACAGTCAATCCCGAAGGACACGTCAAAAAAGCAGATTTAAAACGTGCCATATCACACCTCTTCAATCAGGAACCTAACCGAGCCTTCAACTATAAACAGGTATCACATGCGCTGACGCTCACAACTACTCCGCTGAAACAGTTGGCTACCGACGTCCTGACAGAACTTACCGATAATGGGTTTCTTATTGAAATAGAGCGTGGAAAATTTCGGCTAAACGTTCGTGGAGGGAATATCACCGGCACCATTGACCGAACTTCGCGCAAGAATTACCTGATTCCCGACGACGGAGGCGCTCCAATTTTCATTTCAGAGCGCAACATGAATCGAGCAATGGACAAAGATTACGTGAAGGCCTTCCTTTATGCAGGACGCAAAGGGAGACAACCTGAAGCTGAAGTGCTTGAGATTTTGAAGCGCGCAAAGGAAACGTTTGTAGGAGTGCTCGATATGAGTGGCCCGTATGCTTTCCTGATGGTGGACAAAAAATACCTGTCAAATGACATTTTCATCCCGGCAGATAAACTAAAAGGAGGAAAGAATGGCCAAAAAGCAGTAGTGAAAATGCTCCATTGGGATGCCAAAGACAAAAATCCGGTAGGAGAAGTACTTGATGTTCTTGGTGATACAGGTGAAAACAATACCGAAATGAATTCCATTTTGGTAGAATTCGGGTTACCTTATCATTATCCTGAAGAGGTGGAAAAAGAAGCTGAGACCATCGAGGCCGGCATCACAACGGAAGAAATTGCACGTCGGGTTGATTGTCGCAACATTGTCACCTTTACCATTGACCCACGCGACGCCAAAGATTTCGACGATGCTCTATCACTACGGAGACTAACCGATGGATTGTGGGAAGTAGGCATTCACATTGCCGACGTGACTCATTATGTACAACCACAAACACTCATTGATCGTGAAGCTGAACAACGTGCCACCTCCATTTATCTGGTGGACAGAACTATCCCGATGTTGCCGGAAAAACTATCGAATGAGCTTTGTTCTCTCCGTCCCAACGAAGAGAAACTCTGTTATTCGGTTTTGGCGCAAATGGATGACGATGCCAACCTGAAAGAATACACGATTTGCCGTACCGTGATTAAGTCTGACCGTCGTTTTACATACGAAGAAGCACAAAATATTCTTGAAACAGGCGAAGGCGATTTTAAGGAAGAACTAAATACCCTCAATCAATTAGCCAAAAAGATGCGAGAACGTCGGTTTAAAGCCGGAGCCATTGCATTCGACCGTGTAGAAGTCCGTTTTGAAATTGACGAAAAAGGGAAACCGACAAGCGTTTTCTTCAAAGAAGCAAAAGACTCAAACAAATTAGTAGAAGAATTTATGTTATTGGCCAATGAAACGGTAGCCGCGCATATTGGGAAACCAGGCAAAGGCAAGAAAGCGAAAACGTTTGTGTACCGAATTCACGACGTTCCAAATCCAGAAAAATTAAATAACTTTGCACAGTTTATTCGTCGTTTTGGCTACAAACTAAAAATATCTGGCAAAAAAAACGAAGTCTCATCATCCGTCAATCATCTTTTGGACGAGGTGCAAGGGAAAAAAGAGCAAAACTTGATTGAAACGTTAGCCGTGCGTTCAATGGCCAAAGCTATCTACAGCACCGAAAACATTGGGCATTATGGCTTGGCATTTGACTATTACACACACTTCACCTCTCCAATTCGTCGTTACCCCGATATGATGGTACATCTGTTGCTAACTCGATACGCAACAAACGGAACATCGGTGAATGCTTCGGAATGGGAAGAGCGCTGCAAGCACAGCTCCGACATGGAACAGTTGGCTGCCAATGCTGAACGTGCCTCCATAAAATACAAACAAGTGGAATTTATGAGCGATAAGTTGGGACAGACATTCGAAGGTGTCATTTCAGGCGTGAGCGAATGGGGCATTTATGTACAACTGAACGAAAATAAATGTGAAGGGATGGTGCCAATTCGCGATTTGGACGATGACTATTATATTTTTGACGAAAAAAATTACTGCCTCGAAGGGCATCGCTACAACAAGAAATACCAATTAGGCGATGCCATTAATGTACAAGTAGCACGAGCTAATTTAGAGAAAAAACAACTCGATTTTGCGCTTGTTCAATCTGAAGCCACCAAGGCAAAACCTTATGCCAAACAAAACACAAACAAAAACACGCAAAGACGAAGAAAATGATCTTTACATAGCGTCTTGAAAAACAAGACAATTTGAAAAAATAACGTCTTTTTATAACATCACCTCAGAAACCCATTGAATGCTACCCAAAGAATTTGACATCATCGTAAAAACCTTTCAGGGACTCGAAGAAGTGCTTGCACGGGAATTAACCAATTTAGGTGCCAATAACATCGAAATACAACGACGAGCTGTTCGTTGCACTGTTGACAAGGAGTTGCTTTACAAAGCCAATTTCTGGCTTCGCACTGCCTCTCGGGTTTTAATTCCCATTGCCACATTCAAAGCTGAAACACACGATCAAATCTATGATGCAGTGAAAGCTATTGAATGGAACAAATATATGACGTTAGAAAATACATTCGCCATTGATTCAACGGTTTATTCCGATCATTTTCATCATTCCCAATTTGTAACCTACCGCGTAAAAGATGCCATTGTCGATTATTTTCATGATCGATATCAACAACGGCCATCGGTTGACACAAAACAACCGGATATATATTTGAACTTACACATTGCTCAACAAACCTGCACCTTGTCGTTAGATAGTTCAGGAGAATCACTCCATAAACGGGGCTATCGTAGCGATCAAACGGAAGCACCGCTCAACGAGGCTCTGGCGGCAGGCATGATTCTTTTGTCGGGATGGCACGGTGAATGTGACTTCATCGACCCCATGTGTGGGTCAGGCACTTTGCTGATTGAAGCAGCCCTTATTGCCCTCAACATTGCTCCGGGAGTCTATCGACACCAATTTGGCTTTGAGCGATGGCTCGATTTCGATGAAGAGTTATTCAACAATATTTACAACGACGACAGTCAAGAGCGACCTTTTGCTCATCACATTTATGGATCCGATCAATCGTTGCGAGCTACCCGCATTGCAGAAGAAAATATTAAAAGTGCAGGTTTATCCAAATACATTCAAGTTGAAACAAAGCCAATGGAGGATTGGCAACGACCAACAGAAAAAGCGCTTATCCTTTTCAATCCTCCTTACGGCGAACGCCTTTTGACCGAAGACCTATTGGGGCTTTACAGCACAATGGGTAAAACATTGAAACACACTTTTGCCGGCAACACAGCCTGGGTGATCAGCTCCAACCTTGAGTGTCTTGATCACATGGGACTTCGTCCTAATCAACGCATTAACTTGCTCAACGGAGCTTTGCCGTGCGAATTTCGTCATTATGAACTTTTCGCCGGCAAAAGAAATGATTTCTTAGCCGGCAATGCGAACACCTCCGAATAATTCGTTGAAACATTGACAAAAATGTATGCATTAAAATCAGTTGCTATTTTCGTATCCTTTTTATCTCCCGTTTATGCCAGTCACTCACTTTTCCACTCTGCTATTTGAGCAAGCCAAAAAATATGGAGAACGACCTGCTCTTTTTTACCGTAACGAGAAGACAAAAACATGGGAATCTCTTTCGTGGAAGTCTTTTGCCGAAAAGACTAAAAACACAGCATTATCTCTTCTTGCCAATGGCGTAATGCCGGGACAACCGGTAGCCATTTATGCTCAGAATATGGCTGAGAATTTCTTTATCGATTACGCCGATTATGCTATTCGTGCAGTCTCGGTTCCTTTGTTTGCAACCGCTTCAGTAGCGCAATTAATCTATATTTTGAATGATGCTGGAGTTAAACTGCTTTTTGTAGGAGAACAAACTCAATATGACAACGCCTTGGAAGCGCTGCCGCACATCCCAACACTGCAACAAATCGTCGTGATCGATTCTACGGTAGCGTTGCACGATGACTCGCATTCGATTCATTTTTCAGAGTTTGTTGAAAAGCCTCATACATCGGCATTGAAAGAAGAACTTGTACGACGACAACAAGCTGCCAATGAAGATGATTTGGCTTTAATCATGTACACATCCGGAACCACTGGCGAACCTAAAGGTGTCATGCTAAAACATGCCTCATTTATCGAAGCAATGGCAATTCACGATGAGGTAATCCCCTACTTTACCGAAGCTGACCGTTCCATTGCGTTTTTGCCACTTTCGCACATTCTTGAACGCACTTGGTGCTACTATTGTTTTTACAAAGGAGCACAAATTTATGTAAACCTTCGCCCACAGGAAGTTCAAACTGCTCTCAAAGAAATACGCCCTACGGCTATGTGTAGCGTACCCCGTTTTTGGGAAAAAGTTTATCAAGGTGTCAAAGAACATATTGATAGTTTTTCTCCCGCCATGAAAGGGCTTGTAGTATGGGCATTAGCCCTGGGTGAAATTTACAACCTAAATTACCTGCGCCTTGGCAAAAAACCGCCCTTATGGCTTAAAATACGCTATCAATTGGTGGACAAACTTATTTTTGCAAAAGTAAAAAAGACTGTCGGCATCGAGAATGCCAATATCTTCCCTGTAGCAGGCGCTGCTCTTGACGATTCCATCAATACTTTTTTGCGTAGCATGGGTCTTCCCATTGTGATTGGATACGGTTTAACTGAAACCACGGCTACCGTAACTTGCTTTCGCGAAACAAACTACAAAATAGGCACAGTAGGTAAACTAATGCCAAATGTAGAAGTCCGCATCGGAGACGATAACGAAATTCAGCTCAAAGGAAAAACCATTACTGCAGGCTATTACAACAAACCCGAAGCCACAGCAGCCGCTTTTATCGATGGATGGTTTCGAACCGGCGATGCGGGAAAATTCGACGAAGATGGAAATCTGATTCTTATTGAACGCATCAAAGATCTTTTCAAAACATCGAACGGAAAATACATTGCACCTCAGCAATTAGAAATAAAACTCGGAACGGACAAACATATTGATCAAGTGGCAGTTATCGGAGATCAACGCAACTACGTCACAGCCATTATCGTCCCTAATATGAACGAGTTACATCAATTTGCAGTCAAAAATCAGCTGGTAGAGTTGAAGGATGATGCCTTGCTTCAACACCCGATTGTGATCTCCTTTTACACTGCATTGATCGAGACGCTGCAAAAAGATATGGCAACGTACGAAAAAATCAAGAAGTTCACGTTGATTAAAAAAGCATTCAGCATCGAAACCGGTGAACTGACCTCGACATTGAAACTTCGCCGCGCCATCATCCAGCAAAACTATCACCAACAAATTGAGGCTATGTATCATTAAATCAAACAACATACACAACATGACAGTTGATACAGTTTGCCATTGGATGGAAGAAATCGCTCCATTGTCGTTACAAGAAAATTACGATAATGCCGGATTACAAATAGGAGATCGTAACTGGGAAGTGACGGGAGCTTTATTTGCCCTCGATGTAACGGAAGCCGTTATTGATGAAGCCATTTCAAAAGGATGCAACCTTATCATCGCACATCATCCATTGTTGTTCAAAGGATTAAAACAAGTCACAGGCAACAATTATGTACAACGATGTGTTATTGCCGCCATTCAAAATAACATCGCTATTTATGCCGCCCACACCAATATGGATAATATTGCCAATGGTGTAAGTCGAAAAATGGCCGAAAAGTTAGCACTTCAACATTGCCAAGTCTTATTACCGCGTACTGACCAACTATTGAAACTAATCACGTATGTGCCGTTATCTAAATCTGATGATGTTCGAAAAGTGCTTTTTGAAGCCGGAGCCGGCATGATAGGAAACTACGATGCTTGTAGTTTTAATACCGAAGGAATTGGGACTTTTCGTGCCAACGAAGGTGCTCATCCTTTTGTTGGCAATCTCCACGAGCAACACCATGAAAAAGAAACACGCATTGAAGTTATCGTATCCGCTTTTCAGCAAGCAGCCATTGAAAAAGCCTTGCTGCAGGCTCATCCATACGAAGAGCCAGCTTACGATTGGATTCCGCTCAGAAACAGATCGTCACAGATTGGACTTGGCATTGTTGGAACCTTGAAAGAACCTGAACCCGAAAGCGCCTTTTTGCAAAGGCTAAAAGAGACATTTCACCTGTCAGTAATTCGTCATACGTCATTTTGTGGAAAACCCATTCAAAAGGTGGCTCTTTGTGGTGGTTCGGGTGCTTCGCTACTACCTGCAGCGCTTGCAACACAAGCTGATATTTACATAAGTGCGGACTTCAAATACCATGAATTTTTCGACGCGGACAACCGAATTATCATAGCAGACATTGGACATTATGAATCAGAGCAATTTACAAAAGAGCTGCTACAGGAACAACTACAGAAAAAAATGCCTACATTTGCACTCCATTTGTCTGCCAGCCTGACAAATCCGGTGCAGTACTTCTAACTACAGCTCCAACAACGATTTGAAAGGCATTTGTGAAAGCAAGTGTAAAGGAACATACAACTCAAATAGCGTTCAAACAGTAAATTCACTACCGTTATGCCAACTGCAGCAAAAATCGAAAAAGAGATCACCGTAGAAGAAAAATTAAAAGCCTTATACGAGCTTCAAACTGTTTCTACTGAAATTGATAAAATCAAAACATTGCGTGGCGAATTACCTCTCGAAGTGCAAGATTTAGAAGATGAAATCATAGGGCTGCAAACCCGAATCGAACATTATAGCGAAGAACTCAAAGAACAAGAACGAGAAATTGCATCTCGCAAAATTGAAATTGAGGACTCTAAAGCTAAAATGACAAAATACAAAGAGCAGCAAGACAATGTGCGCAACAACCGCGAATACGACTTTCTGACCAAAGAAATTGAGTTTCAATCGTTGGAAATCGAACTGAGCGAGAAGCGAATACAAGAAACGCAAACTGCCATTACATTCAAAACAGAAGAAATTGCCAACGCCAGCACCTTGCTAAATGATCGGAAAGGCGATCTTACACAAAAACAAAGCGAATTAGAAGAAATTGTTTCCGAGACCAAACAAGAAGAAGAACGCTTGCGTGAACGTGCCAAAGAAATCGAATCGATGATTGAGCCTCGTTTGCTCACGGCCTTCAAACGAATTCGTAAAAGTGTTCGTAACGGTTTGTCAGTGGTCACCATTCAGCGCGACGCTTGTGGCGGCTGTTTCAACAAAATTCCACCTCAACGGCAAATGGAAATTCGGCTTCGTAAGAAAGTTATTGTCTGCGAATATTGTGG
>DAHXOX010000137.1 GCA_027364655.1 Paludibacter sp.
CAGTGAATGAAACCGGATCGACCAGCAAGACATATAATTCACCTGAAGTGAGATGAATCATTTTTTTTATACCATTTGTCAAATCCCAAACCCGCCCTTTAATTGAAACGGATGCAAGTCGTGTAGAGGAAACAGCGTTCAGCTCCACACCCCAAAACCAAGAATTAATGGTTCGTACATTGCCAAAATCGTCGGCTTGATAATCGTTTAAATCGTTTCCATCAACTGATGGCGCAGGTATTAATTGCTTCAGATTTCCATCTCCATTCCATGCGTGAGCCGGAGTAATAGACCCCACAATACTATTATCCAATCCAGAGCTTGTTAAATTATCCAGCTCGTCCTTTAGCTTATTTCCAACTCTGGTTAACTTGCTGTCATCCCAATATATCTTCAGGTGATCTATCTTTACCGGAGCGATGCATGCAATATTGAATCCTCTTTTATTGATTTCGTCGTCATAGATGGGTAAATTACCACGCCCTTTACGGTAAGTAACCACAATGCTGATTTTCGTGCCATCCGGTACGCTATTTCCTGTTCCATCCTTTCCGTCCCAAACATAAGCATTTAATCCTTTTTTGCATGCAGGAATCTCAATCACTCGATTTGAATCAACATTGTGAGAAGTAGAATCTGCACCTATGATTAAACGACAATCACCGGCCTGAGAAAGATAAAAGCGAATGGTATAAGGGCCAGGATAACATCCAATAATGTCAGGAGAAGCAAAAATGGGGGAAGCAGGTAACGGAGCATAATGATAGACGGTAGAATCGGGTGGGTTAAGAAAAACAGGATAGCCCCCAATAAAAGAAGGCGATACAACATTATTTCGAGAAATACGATCTTTCAACCAATCACCTGTATTTGAAATCCCATAACGAGTCATGGCAATATTAAAATCAATCGGCTCAAAACCATTTTCAAAAGTAATTTTATACACTACTCCGTCGTCGGTCATTGGATAAAGTATGGGTGAAGCATTCGCAGAAACCACATTGGCAAAGGTATTTGGATCAATAGCAATTAATCCCCATTTTACGCAATGTACCCGGCCTGAATGAATTTTTCCAAAATCAGTTGATACGGTTAAATCAAAATAAGGAGCATAAGACCAAACCGAAGATGCCATTTGGGTAGCTCCTCCATCATTGCTTCGATAAAGCTCAATCCAAAACTCACCGTTTGTTTTAGGAGTAAAAATCAAGGGCAAATAGCCGTTTGGATTTAATGTTCCTATTTGCGGGCCTGCAACAGCCTGCTGATAAGATGAAATATAACCAGCGCCAGAATTAGGTAATTTAATAGGCCCTGCAGCCAACGATCCATCAGGTGAAAAGATTTTCATGTACATGTTGTACAGTACACCGCCTCCATATTCCTGACTTGACACCCTTGTCACCGAATTCATATATTCCATAGGTGAATTGGTGCCACTGCCATATTGTTGCCAATTAAACCCATAAAATAATTTTTCTGTCGTGCAATCAGCAATTCTAAAATAGATGCGATCACTTTCGTCACAGCCTAAATAATCACCATTGTTGCGCGAAGGCAATAGAGCTAATGCGGTACAACTATAAGGCGTTGGAGAAATTGTTTTCGTACCTTCTGCCGAAACAATTTGTGCAATGATTAATGCAAGACTTGCTGTCAAAAAGTAATTGAGGAGCTTATAAGTACCTCTGAAAGAGACATCAAAGAAGTTTGGCAAAAGTATATGCAGATGACAAAAAGAGAATGAACGATTTATTCGCTTCCACACGGTTATAAAGTTTTTACTTTTTTGATTATCAACATCTTTCATACGTAAATGATTAGTCTTTTAAGGTCGTAAGGAACTCATTCTGCAGACGGGACTCGTTCATCTGAACATTTCTATTTTAGCGATTAATAATTGCTCCCTAAGCACATGCAAAACTACAGATTTTTGTTTATGTACCAAACATGACTTTCCCATCCATGCAAAATTTCATTAAAAGCCGGGTAAGCCACACGGTGCAATCGTGCGGCAGCAGAGGCATCTTCTACTAACTTCAGTATTGCCACACAATACAAGCGTGCAGCGGCGGGATATCCCATGCATCCAGTTACTCAGTGACTCCGTTACTCAGTTATTCCGTTACTCCGTTATAACAAGCATGTCAAGGAGCGAATCGCTGTTCATAAAAGATTTTATGGGCCTTTCTCCCTGCCTCTAAGTATCCTCTAAGTATCCTCTAAGTAATCTCAAAGTAATTTATAGCATATATATAGCTTATATATAGCTTATATATAGTATATATATAGCTCCTTTTTAAAGCATAGCTATATATCTGCTTTATATATCCTGTATTTGTACTAATAATGTGTTTTTACTATCTTTGAGGTCCCTTTGAGGTAACTTAGAGCATAGAAAACAGATCAAATCTAATTTGATTAATCATATCAACTATGGCACGTGTAAAAGGACTGATGCAAATCACCGGCAACATGAAGGGTGTTTCCATTTACACCCGACG
>DAHXOX010000142.1 GCA_027364655.1 Paludibacter sp.
TGCATCGATTTCGGGGAAAGAGCAACAGGCCTTGAATCCGCTTGCCGTGTTGTCGGAATATGAAGGCACTGCCACAAAAATAATTTTCGATAGAGATGCAAAAACAACGGCATCGGATGAGGTGATTGACTTGTTCCCGGCTAATCATGCTGCAAACGAGTTCAAGATTGCGCTTCGACTAAATAAACAAACCAAATATCCTCAGTCAATTACGCTCTTTGGGCGCGATGGAACGCGTACCTATATTACTCTTCATTCTTTTCAGCAACTTCCTTCTTTAAGTGATCAAACCTTTGTGTTTGATGCGAAAGCACATCGTGGCATTTCGGTGAACGACCTGCGGTAACTTCCCTTAATTATGTTCTCGCTTGCTTTTCATTGAAACAACAATCGATTGCAGCGATTATTAGTTAGCATTGTAAGGTTACTGAACTTTCGCAAGCAGTCAATATTCAGATTTACTGAGAGATTCAACTATATTAGATTTGATTATCAGAAGGTTAAACTTAATAGAGCGTGCTCAAAACTTTGGCTTTAGACCTCTCCCCTAACCCCTCTACAAGGAGAGGGGAACCTGACAGAGCAAGTGAAAAATGTGGCATACATTTATATATTACAGTAATTCAGTGCAATACATATGAAATAGTTGAATTATTACACATATTCAATTATTTCATGGTTGTTGTCTCAACCGATTTGACTCCCGTTGGTTACACCCACGGCTATTCAAATCGGGTCCTTTCAGAACTAATTCCTGCTTTTTCGACTTTTCGGAGTGGACTCAATGTCGTGTTTTGAATTTTGACCTCTCCTTACATTATCTCCCTTTGGTCGCTGGTCGTTGGTTCCCTCTTCTGACCTCATCCGCCCTTCGGGCACCTTCTCCAAAGGAGAAGGAAAATGGATTCGTTGTTTATGTGGGACTTTGCCGATTTTAACCATGAAGGGTTATGACATTATTTATTTTCTACTACTTAACTATTTGGCATGATACAAAATCATACTACCTGACTTATTAACTTTCAGTACGCCATGTATTTTTCGTTAATCAGTTAGATTTCGTGTTTGCGGTATTCATACTTTACTACTCATTTTCGGAGATATAAATGTACTTTATAGCGACAAAGTCATGCTAAGAACAGACATTGGGTTCTTCTTGAAACTCTTTTACTGATTGTTTACTGATGAGCTGAAACTGGTTCGTGACATTTTAGTTAAAGAGCAGTGCTTAATTAACTTAATTGCCTTCCTTTTATTGCTAATTTGAGCGCAGCAATCGTTTGCATCATTTTTTTATCACAAAAGAATCGTTTGCATTACTAAATCGTATTTACCACTCTATATTTGTAGCGGAATTTATCTCTGTGAATTCGTTCACCTATGGTAAGTTGTATTAGAGTGTTAACAAATAATTTATTAATGCATGAAGAACTTGAATGCTATTTCTGCGCTAACGCTGCGTAGATTGGGTATGATGCTCGTCTCTTTGCTCTTTGTGATGAGTATGACTGCCCAAAACATTTCTGTGAAAGGTGTCGTAAAAGATGCCGGTACGGGGGAAACAATTATTGGAGCAAACGTTGTAGTGCAAGGCACCACAAACGGAACGATTACCGATGCTAATGGTAATTTTTCGTTGACAGTACCTGCCAAAGCGACGTTAAGTGTTTCCTATATTGGGTACCAAACTGTTGAAGTCCCTGTAGAAGGAAAATCTCACCTCGTTATTAATTTGAAACAAACAGCCGTCGCTTTGAACGAAGTGGTGGCTATTGGCTATGGAACCGTGAAGAAAAGCGACTTAACCGGATCGGTTACCGCTATCAACACTGCTAAAATGCCAAAAGGTCTTGCTACTTCGATGACAGATATGTTGTCAGGACAAATTGCAGGGGTAAACATTACCACAGCCGGTGGTGCACCTGGTAGTTCTGCTTCTATTTTAGTTCGAGGTGGTTCTTCGATTTTTGCCAGTAATCAACCTTTATTTGTTGTAGATGGGGTTCCTCTATCTTCTGGTGGTGTCACTGGAATTGCAAATCCTCTTTCTTTTATCAATCCTCAGGACATTCAAACCGTTACCGTATTGAAAGATGCTTCGGCAACGGCGATTTATGGATCACGTGCTTCGAATGGAGTTATTTTGATCACCACTAAAAAAGGAAGATTAGGCCAAAAAATTTCAATTAGTTATGATGGTAATACATCAGCCAGTGTGAACTCAAACTTAACGAGTGTACTGTCTGCCGATGAATATCGTCATTTTATTGATACCTATTGGGCAAATCCAACGACTGGGATGAATACTCAAGCTGCTTTGTTGGGTAAGGCTAATACTGATTGGCAAAAACAAATTTTTCAAACGGCTATTAGTCAGGATCACAACCTAAGTATTTCCGGATCCGTTGGTAAATTGCCGTACCACGTGTCAGTAGGTTATACGGATCAACAAGGTGTTTTAAAAACGACTAATTTTAAACGTACTACGGCAGCCGTGAATTTGAATCCTACTTTTTTAGGTGATGATTTAAAATTAAATGTTAATTTGAATGGTGCTTACATTACAAACAGTTTTGGTAACACCGGCGCAATCGGCTCTGCTATAGCAATGGATCCAACCCAACCGGTTTATGCAACCAATGGGGTGAATGCTACTACCGGACAAAACTATGGGAATGGCTATTTTATGTGGATGGGAAGTAATGGAACTCCTGTTTCTTTGGCAACATCCAATCCTTTATCGGACTTAACGCAAGAACAAAATTACTCGTGGGTTTATCAAAGTACCGGTAATATACAGTTGGATTATCGGGTTCATTGGTTACCTGATTTACATGCCAATTTGAATTTAGCGTACGATATGTCTCATTCCAATGGTTCCGTAGTTATCGCTGCTAATTCACCTATGTCGTATATCTGGGGAACGGATAAAACGGGTTCCGCAGAATATGCCCCTTATTATCAAGCTAAAATGAATACTTTATTGGAATTTTATTTAAACTATAAAAAGACTTTAGGGGTTAATTCATTAGATATTATGGGAGGTTATTCATGGCAAAAATATTTTGACACGAGTTGGAGTTCCGCCACGTATGCCACGAATCCCGGCCAAAATGTACCACGGGTGGATTATCCGGAAGAGTATTATTTACTCTCTTTCTACGGTCGTTTGAACTATGCCTTGATGGACAAATATTTATTAACCGCAACTATTCGGAACGATGGAACCTCTCGTTTTGCTCCCGGTAATCGTTGGGGTTTGTTCCCATCAGTAGCCCTTGCCTGGAAGATAAAAGATGAGTCTTTCTTGAAGAATGTGAATTGGTTAAGCGATTTGAAACTACGTTTGGGTTATGGGCAAACCGGTCAACAAGATATACCAGGAGGTTATTACCCGTATCTTCCCGGTTTTACCACCAGCGCTGCTAACAATGGAGCAGCATACGAATTTGGAAATACTTGGTATCAATTAATTCGTCCCAACTATTACAATACCACACTAAAATGGGAAACTTGTACCACTTATAATGCAGGTCTTGATTTTGGGTTTCTCA
The DNA here is from genome assembly GCA_027364655.1 of Paludibacter sp. Classification (GTDB taxonomy): domain Bacteria; phylum Bacteroidota; class Bacteroidia; order Bacteroidales; family Paludibacteraceae; genus Microbacter. Next base: position 3,555 of record DAHXOX010000142.1, read on the forward strand.
ATCAACGTTTTTCAGGAAGTGTTGATGTCTATAGACGGGTTACGAATAATTTATTGAACGTGATTCCTGTAGCAGCCGGTACCAATTTTACAAACAATTTGATATCCAATATTGGTAGTCTTGAAAATAAAGGGATTGAAGTTACCTTAAATGGAACCCTAATTGCTAGTCGTGATTTTACGTGGGACGTGAATTTAAATGGAAGCTATAATTATAATAATATTATCAGTTTAACGAGAGCTGGAACTGTAAACTACCCGGGAATTCCTATGGTTGGTATCAGTGGAGGTACCGGAAATACTATTGAATTGATGGCTGTAGGACATCCTCTGGGTGCTTACTATGTATATCATCAATTGTATGATTCGAAAGGGATGCCTATTGAAGGAGCCTATGGTAACGGTGGCAAGTATATCAGCAAACATACCGGTACACCTCCTTTGACGATGGGAATTGCTTCAAAAATGAATTATAAAAGTTGGTATTTTAATTTTGCCATGCATGCTGATGTTGGTAATTACAATTATAACAATAATGCAGTGCAACAAGATGGTTTGAATTTTACCTACGTTTCACTCGGCTACTTAAGCAACACGACCCCAAGCGCTATAGCTGTCGGTTTCAAAAATGTACAATATTTCTCCGATTATTTTATTCAAAACGCTTCTTTCTTGCGTATGGATAACATGACACTCGGATATAATTTCAATCATTTTTTCTCAACTAAATTGAGAGCCAGTTTGTATGGAACCGTTCAAAATCCGTTTGTGATTACCAAATACAAAGGATTGGATCCTGAGGTAGATGGAGGTATTGACAATAATATTTATCCACGTCCACGTATCTACATTTTGGGCTTACGCGTTAATTTTTAAATAGCATATACAATGAAAAGAATTAAATATCTGACTATAATTTCAGCGGTTGCATTGGCTTTGGTTTCGCTTAGCTCATGTACAAACGATTTGAATGTGACGCCACTTGATAAAAAAATATCGACTGCTGCAACTACTTTCAAAAACAGTGCAACACCGTATACTGAGTTTTTGGCGAAAATTTATGCCGGTTTTTCCACCGGTGGTCTTGCAGGAGGTGATAATAATTTGGATATTTCGGGGTATGATGGCGGTAGCCAAGCCGGTTATCTGCGTCCGTTATGGAATCTTGAAGAATTACCTACCGATGAAGCAATGTGCGCATGGAATGATGCTACCATTCAGAATTTCCATAACTTTGCATGGACTCCTACCGATGTATTCTTAAATGGTTTTTATTCTCGCTTGTATTTTCAGATCACCATTGCAACGTCTTTTTTGCAACAGACAACCGATGCTCAGTTAACAGCTCGCGGATGTTCAGCCTCGTTGATAGATACGATTCATACTTACCGTGCCGAAGCCCGTTTCCTGCGTGCCATGGCTTATGACAATGTGTTGGATTTGTATCGTAATGGCCCACTTGTTACAGATGCCAGCCCGATTGGTTCTTCTACACTGCCACCGTATGCAACGGCTCAACAACTTTTAAGTTACATCACTACTGAATTGAATGCTTGTCAGGCAAATTTGTTGCCACCGGCAGTTGGCTATGGCCCTACGTATGGACATGCTAATCAAGCTGCTGCATGGGCTTTGTTGGCACGGGTCTATCTGAATGCCAATACTTATCTTGGGACGAGTTCGACACAGTATTATGATTCATGTTTGACGAACTGTAATAAAGTCATCGCTGCCGGTTATAAATTGGAGCCAACCTATCAAAATTTATTTACCACCGATAATTACAAATCGCAAGAAATCATATTCCCGAATATATATGATGGCACCAATTTGACAACGTGGGGTGGTTTAATGTTCTTGGAATGTAGCGCGGTCGATGGTAAGATTCAAGCATTGACGAATGCTCCCGGATCATGGGGAGGCAATAGAGCCGTACAGGAATTTGTTGCTCGATTTAATCCCGGAGAAACGAACTATGCATTAGACCAACGTTATTCGATGCTTTATCAAGGATTCAATCATCCAAGTATTGATGACAATACGCAGTTTGAGCAAGGAAC
>DAHXOX010000191.1 GCA_027364655.1 Paludibacter sp.
AGCAGTCGGTTCAAAAGGGTTGATTTCCCTACATTCGTTTCGCCGACAATGGCAACCGGAATTCCATTTTTAATGGCATTGCCTACTTTGAAAGAATCGATGAGTTGTGAGATGACTTTATCAATATGATCAATCAATCGGTTAAGTTGTTCGCGGTCGGCAAATTCAACTTCTTCTTCGCTAAAATCGAGTTCCAGTTCAATAAGCGCCGTGAAGTTGAGCAGTTCGTTGCGTAAATCGTTTAATGCTTTTGAAAAGCCCCCTTTCAGTTGTTGAATAGCCAATCGGTGTGCTGCCGCAGATTCCGAAGCAATGATATCGGCCACAGCTTCAGCTTGCGAAAGATCCATTTTCCCATCTAAATAAGCACGCTGCGTAAATTCACCGGGTTGCGCCATTCGACAACCATGATTGATCAGCAGGGTCAAAATTTGTTGCTCAATGTAAGAAGAGCCGTGACATGAAATCTCCACAATATCTTCGCCGGTATAGGAATTAGGTTCACGGAAAACAGTAACGAGTACTTCATCCACAAGGCTTCCGGTTTCCCGATTGTAAATATCGCCAAAGTTGACGCTGTGCGAACGTTGTTCCTTGATGGAATGGACAGGATAACGCGGTTTGAACACACGATCGGCAATGGTAATAGCCTCTTTGCCCGATAATCTTATGATGGCAATAGCGCCCTGACCGGGTGCAGTTGACAAAGCACAGATGGTATCATTGTGCATACAAAAAAAATTACTCGTTATTTTCTAATACAACGCTGTCGTCATTCTCCGGTTTTCTGAGACGGAATGTATATAACAAACCGGAAACGCCGGCATAGAAAATGCCTATGGCACAAAGTTTCACTATAATGGTTGCTATTTGAGCCGGTTGAATAATGACCAACAAGCCGATGATCATAATGATGACGGGACTTACATAATGCAATGCGGAAACCGAATGATGCTGATGCTTTAATAAGTTGATCTCCGTTGCCTGCACCAATCCAAGTCCGATTACTATGATTCCCAGAATGATTACTAACAGATTGACAAACAAAGCAGGAGACGCCAGTAAGACAATGCCAACGACGAATGAAATGACAGCGCTGATAATGATGGCTTGGCGTGCGCCATTCGTATCCGCGTTTTTCAACACAGTTACAAAAGCAATCACACTATAAAGTGCCAATAAAATGCCGATAAGCATCACCGTGGCTTTCACAAAAATGTCAGGATAGAGCCACAATAATACACCAATCAAGATACTCATACAAGCTTGCAAGAGCAACCAATCCTTTTTTAGGAACATACGATGTAAGGGCTTCATAATTATGATGGTTTTAGAATTTATGATGAAACAGCTCTCTTATATTAAATTCTCTCTATCAACACATTATATACGATCTAACACTTTTTCAACCAAAAGACGAATATACGACTTATAATCAGGGAATGCATCATGTACGCGACGATTTGCAATGATGCAACATACGGTCAACGCTTTATGACCCATGAGTTTTGAAAGGCCGGCAATGGCAGAACCTTCCATTTCGTAATTGGTTATTCTGAAACGATCGTAGCGGAAGGATTCTAATTTGTCGTTCAAGGTCGGATGCGCTAAAGCTAAACGCAATTCACGTCCCTGAGGGCCATAAAACCCGTTGGCAGAAATAGTTACACCACGTAACATGTCATTTTGACCAATGCGTTCCAACAATTCAGCATCATTGTCGATAACATAAGGAGCACACCATTGATGATGCCAATCGACATTTTCGGTAAAGGCTTTTTCGAAAGTAAGATCACACACAGAGTCACGGTTAGCATAAAAATTCAATACACCATCGAAACCAATTGATTTTTCAGACATTACAAATGTACCCGGTTTAATGTCAGGTTGTACAGAACCGGATGTTCCAATGCGAACCAATGTAAGTTGACGTAAGGTAGAGCGTTCGGTTCGTGTTGCTAAGTCGATGTTAGCCAGAGCATCGAGTTCATTGACAACAATATCAATATTATCCGTTCCAATTCCGGTTCCCACAACCGTCAATCGTTTTCCCTTATATGTACCGGTGGTGGTATGAAATTCGCGATTGGCCACGGTGCATTCTATTTCATCGAAATAAGACGCAATCATTTCAACGCGGTCAGGATCGCCTACTAAAATAATTTTGTCGGCTAAATGTTCGGGTTTTAGGTGCAAGTGAAAAATAGAGCCATCGTTGTTGATGAGAAGCTCGGAAGGTGGAAATGTTTTCATTGTTTGATTAATTTAGAGACAATTACTTGAATATAAGCAATTGATGTATTATTTTTTTTTTTGAGGGTTGCAAATGTACAATATTGTTTCCAAAATTGTCACACGAAAGTGGAAAAACAGCTATTTTTTATGCCAGAGAGTATCCACCGCGTTTTTCACAAAAGAGAAACGGGCATAATCGCGATGAACAATGGAACCATTATGCACAATAATATCCAAATCGATAGGGACAATGCCTATTGCTTTCATTTCAGGAGTTCGTCCCGCCTGATGTTCTATATGTTTGAGCAATGTTGTTAATGATTCAAGCGATAACGCCGTCACAATGAGTGCCGCCCCATTATAAAACGGTGTTATATAATGATTTCCGATTGCTTTTGTAGATACAAAATCAGAAAAAACAGCTTGTGGAAAAATTTGTTGCAGCACATTTTTGACAGCTTCGATTTGTCGAAGTGGTTCTTGATTGGAACTGATGGCAATGATAAATTCATTTGATTCCATAATTTCAATACGTTGTAAACGAACCGTTATTTTACTGTCTGCAGATTCGATTTTCCTTTAATGGTGTTGGTTTTTATATTTGGCAGAAAAATGGCAACCATGCCTAACAAGGGTAAGAAGCTGCAAATCTCGTACACCGCATTGATTCCCCATCCATCAGCTACATTTCCCAAAACCGCAGCTCCTAATCCACCCATTCCAAATGAAAAGCCGTAGAATAGCCCCGAAATCATACCGAACTTACCCGGAATCAGCTCTTGCGCAAAAACCAAAATAGCAGGAAAAGCGGAAGCTAAGATCAATCCGATTAGTACAGTCAGAACACCTGTCCAGAGAAGACTATTCACATGTGGAAGCATCAACGTGAAAGGAGCAACCCCTACAATTGAAAACCAGATGATGCGTTTTCGTCCGATACGATCGCCTAATGGGCCTCCAATGAGTGTTCCAATAGCAAAAGCAGCTAAAAACAAAAAAAGCATGTATTGCGCTTGTTGTGTGGATATATGAAACTTATGAATCAGATAAAACATATAAAACGTGTTTAAACTGCTCAAATAGAAGTTCTTTGAAAATACCAATATCAACAAAACAATAACCGTCCAAACAATTTTTCGATGAGAATACCGCGCGTCTCGGGGATTCTCCTGTTGCGCTTTCTGAAAATGAGAAATACGCCCACGATACCAAAAGCTCACTTGCAGCAACACAATCATGGCAAGAAAAGCTAAAGGCGAGAACCAACTCACGCTGCTCAGATGATGTGGGATAACAATCCATGCTGCTAAAAGCGGCCCCATGGCAGCACCGGAGTTACCACCTACCTGAAAGATTGATTGCGCCAATCCAAAATGGCCACCCGATGCCATGCGGGCTACACGTGCTGCTTCGGGATGAAAGATGGAAGATCCCATACCCACGATCATTGCTGCCAACAAAAGGAAAGGATAACTTGGCGCCCACGCTAATAATAAAATTCCGATTAATGTACACGCCATTCCAAAAACCAAAGAAAAGGGTTTGGGATGTTTATCTGTATAAATGCCTACGATTGGTTGCAAAAGCGAAGCGGTAAGTTGATAAGATAAGGTAATAAGTCCGACTTGTGCAAAACTGAGATCAAAATTACTTTTCAACATGGGGTATACAGCCAAAATTAATGACTGCATCATGTCGTTCAGAAAATGAGAAAAACTTGTGGTAATCAGTATATTATAGACAGGCTTGACAATCGTATTTGTTACTTTTCTCATAGTGGAGGGATTAAGAATCGTGCTTCTTTTTGCGGGCGCAAAGTTACTGTGTTTTTTCAATAACAAAGAGTTCAAACAGCACTATAATTTCGCACCAAAAACAGATACTTATTCGTCCGTTGATTGATACTGATTTGTCACAGAATCATTTGAGATAAACACGACATAGCGTTCGGTCACAGCCTTGGGTCGTGTAGCAAAATTCAAAAATGTTTTATTCAACTGCGTGATATGAAAATGATTCCATGAGTCGAGAACGGTACACGTGTAACCGCGCTTTTGCAACTTAATTATAAATGCGGTGTCAGTATAGCAAAGCATGGGACTTCCGATAGGTTGTTCATTTAGGTTGGGAATAGAATCATGCAGCGAAGTGACTGGCGCTTTAGTGTAAAACTCCAACAAAGACTCCTTTTGGTTCGTATAAACGGGATAGTTTTCAATATTGTTATTGATAAAGGAAGCTGCTTGTGCGCCTGATTGATAGTTCATCAAACTGGGATAGAAAACCAAATTCATAAACAGCATAAAAAACATGGTCACAATAATCGATTGATAAATAAGCTGATATATCCTATTATTTTCAAATGCAAAAAAGTAAGCCATCACACAAGCAATGATCAGGAACAAAATAATAGTCAACCAC
>DAHXOX010000207.1 GCA_027364655.1 Paludibacter sp.
TGTGCGTTTCATCAATGACTCGACCAAATCACCCAGCGTGCCTACAATGGCAACAATGGTTGCGTAACCCAGCCATGCAACCGGTGACAAAGAGGGAACGTAGTGCGCAAAAATCAATGATACGCCGCTTGTGACCAGCCACCCTCCAACAGCGCCTTCCCATGATTTTTTAGGTGACACCCGTTCTAGGAGACGATGCTTCCCAAATGTAATTCCCACTAAATAAGCTCCTGAATCGTATGCCCATATCAACACAAAAAAAGCTAATAAAATGTGATGGTCGAATAGCACATTCATAGCATTAAGCAACGTGAAGGGGATGACAATGTAAGCTTGCCCCGTGATAAATAAAGACCAACTATGAAGTGGATTACTTTTGGTGTAAAACAATTCACTGACGATGATGGCAATGCTACCGAGCGTATATAAACCGACTGAGATGACCACCCATTTGAAAGATAATTGAAAAGCAAGTGGAGCAGCATACATGGCAATGCTTACGATGAATGCCGAAGTCGGCTTTACAAGGTTTGTTGCACCATGATTCGCAACAGAATAAAACTCCCAAATTGTCAATGCTAAAATAACGAGGAACAAGCCTGCAAAATAGAGATATCCGGCAAGGGTAGCGCCAACGATGACGGCAACAAACAGAATGCCGGTAATTGATCTTTTTATTAAATCATTCATTTTCACTATGCAAACAGTTTGTTACAAGGTGGCAGTTTTGTCTTTCACCAGGATGACCCATAGCTTTTTGGGGCCATGCGCTCCCAATACCAGCGTTTTTTCTATGTCAGCAGTTCTACTTGGCCCTGTAATCAGCGAAATCATCGAAGGCAGGTGCATACCATATTTTGCCTCCATGGCAATGTAAGCATCTTCTAAATAAGGAACTAGCTGCGATTCGTTTGCCAGTACAATATGAATGGGTGGAAAAACATTCATCTGCCTTCCTGACAAATGAGCGGAAGATACCATAACACTTCCTGTGCGCGCAATGAGGTATTCACACCGTGTGACGCCTGCCTGCATGTCGTTGAAATCGCTTGGATCGGAACGAAACGCAACGTTTTGAGCTTGAAACAAGTTTTGTATTTCTGTATCACGACAAAACAGCGACGAGATTTGTTCTTCTTCTATCATAGTTGCCACTTTGCTTATGGCTTCTTCTTCCGTTTGTACCAACATGCATTGACCGTTGACAGCCTCCAGTTCATTAACAAAACACTGATACAGAGGCAAAGCCGGCTCTTTATAACTATTTGAAAGCCAATCAGGCTCCGGTGGCAGTTTTACAGGCTTATACTTTTGTGCTTCCCGGATACGTGTCAATATTACTTCACGTGAATTCGCAGGGGTCATGCTATTTCATTGTTCGTGGTTTGATCTACAGACGTGTTTTCTTCAGCTGGCTTCGATTTATCCGTATTGGTTATTTCTGCATCGGCTATCGGCTGATCTGTGACGTCAAGCTCCGACATGAGTTCGTCGGCACGCGATGTCCAGGGACGTTTTCCGAAAATATGTTCCATATCTTCAGTGTATATAACCTCCCGCTCTATCAATTGCAATGCCAGTTGATGATGTCCTTTTGTATACTCTGTAAGAATTTTTTTTGCGCGTTCAAACTGCTCACTGAGAATGCGTTTTGATTCAGCATCAATTAGATCAGCCGTTGTGTCGCTGTACGGCTTTGAGAATCCAAACTCATAACTGCCTGAAGAATCATAATAGCTTATATTTGGCAATTTGTCACTCATGCCATAATAAGCCACCATAGCATAAGCCTGTTTGGTTACTTGTTCCAAATCATTTAATGCACCGGTGGAAGGGGTACCGAAAAATAGTTCTTCGGCAGCGCGTCCGCCTAACGTGGCACAAATTTGATCTAGCATGTGTTCTTGAGTTGTAAGTTTCCGCTCTTCGGGCAAATACCAGGCTGCTCCCAAAGCTTCCCCTCGAGGCACAATGGTAACTTTGACCAATGGATTGGCAAATTGCAGCATCCAGCTCACCGTTGCATGGCCGGCTTCGTGATAAGCAATTGATTTCTTTTCGGAGATGGTGGTTAGTTTTGTTTTACGTTCCAAACCGCCTACAATTCGATCTACTGCATCAATAAAATCTTGTTTTTCAACTGCCTTTTTGCCTTTACGGGCTGCAATAAGAGCTGCTTCATTACAGACATTGGCAATGTCGGCACCTGAAAAGCCAGGTGTTTGACGTGCTAAGAAGTCGATATCGAGATGTTCGTCAATTTTAATAGGACGAAGATGTACTTTGAAAATATCAATACGTTCATGTAAATCAGGAAGTTCCACATGTATTTGTCGGTCGAAGCGACCGGCACGCAACAAGGCTTTATCTAAGATATCGGCGCGGTTGGTTGCTCCAAGAATGATGACGCCACTATTTGAACCAAAGCCATCCATCTCAGTAAGCAATTGATTAAGGGTGTTTTCACGTTCATCATTAGCTCCCATATTCGGATTCCGCCCACGGGCGCGGCCTACGGCATCAATCTCATCAATAAAAATAATACAAGGCGCTTTTTCTTTGGCTTGTCGAAACAAATCGCGCACACGAGATGCTCCTACACCAACAAACATTTCGACAAAATCAGATCCTGACATGGAGAAGAAAGGCACATCAGCTTCTCCTGCAACGGCTTTGGCTAACAAAGTTTTCCCTGTACCCGGAGGGCCAACTAACAGAGCACCTTTGGGTATCTTTCCACCCAATTCGGTATAACGTGAAGGATTTCGCAGAAAAGCAACAATCTCTTCCACTTCTTGCTTGGCACCATCTAAGCCGGCCACATCTTTAAACGTAACCTTCATGTCGCTGGTCGTTTTGTCAAATAGTTGTGCTTTTGATTTTCCAACGGAGAAGATGCCACCGGCACCACCACCGCTGCTGTTCATTCGACGTGATAAGAAGATGAAGAAAGCAACCATCAATAGGATGGGAAGGATTGAATAGAGAAAGGTGTTGAAGTAGTCACTCTCTTTTTGATAGAATACCTCACCGGTAAATTTATTATTGGTACGAGCATCGGATAAAAACTTTTGCATTTCCTGTGCAGAGCCGAAACGTACGGTTATTTGTGGGCTTTGCTCAAATTTTGCCGAGTCCTGACCAAACACAGCAGTCAGCGAACCTTTTTTGATGGTTGCAGTTGCATAGTTTTGATTGGAGGTAACCGTAATTTTACTTACATCGTTGTTTGCCACATACGTCTGAAAATCAGAGAATGAGACTTCTTTGGTGCTAGATGACTGCGAAAAGAAGGTCATGGCGAGCAGACCAATCCCGATGAGGGCGTAGAATCCGTATAAAAAGTTTTGGCGGTTAGGCTGTCGCTTATTTGGGGAGTTTAAATTATTGGGTGACTGTCCAAGTTTGTTGTTATTTGGTTCCATAAAATAGTTGTTTCAAAATTAGGGAATACAAAGCTTTTCCCCTGTTATAAAATGAGCAGCGAGTGTTTTTTTATGCAATATCAGCAACCTGTGTGATTTCTGCATCTGCCCAAAGATGTTCAATGTCGTAGAAATGACGTGGTTCACGCTGAAAGATGTGAACAATAGCTTGCATATAATCCATGGCTACCCATTGTGCATTTTCAACTCCGTCGATAGCGGTGGGTTTGGTTTCCGCCTTTTCGTGTACGTAATCTTTTACGGAACGTGTGATGGCGTTGATGTGTGTGTTTGAATCACCTTCGCAGATGACGAAAAAACTACAAGCTGCATTTTCGAACTTGGTTAAGTCCACTACAACAATGTTTTTCCCTTTTTTCTCTTGAATCCCCTCAACGATTGATCTGACTAAGTGCTTGTTATCCATTTGGCAACTATAAGATAAAATAAATAAAACCAACAATGCGAGAAAATGCGCCTTCCTTGCATAAGTGCAAAATGTCCGTTTTTTTGGGATATATGTAAAGCACTATTTGCGTGATCGTTGCTTATGATTAAGACGGCCTTTGGATGGAGCAAATCAACATGCAAAGATAATGCTAAATCGCAACATTACATAATTATATCTTGACCTTGTTTGCATACAGCCATAATGCAGAAATGCACGTGAAATTGATAACCTTCAAGAGTTAAATAAAACCGTTTAGAATGAGGGAAATCTGATTTTTTCAGTTACACATCCGTGAGTCCACTTGAAAAAGTATTTATTCTGCTACTAAAGCTCCAAGACACAAGAATGCACGAAGGAACTTTCCAACGGAGCAATGCTTTTGTGAAACTTAAAGACTTTGTGTCTTAGTGGCTGAATGTTGTTTTATGACTTAATA
>DAHXOX010000217.1 GCA_027364655.1 Paludibacter sp.
ACAGGAGAAGTAATCGGTCGCGTTGAGTTTCCTTTTGAAGTGTTGCCTCCTTTTTATTTGAGCACGCTGGCTAAATTGCTTTATGCGTTGATAATCATTGGCTTGATTTTATTCGGGATTCATAGGCTGAAGCTGTTTTTGTTGAAGAAAAAAGTCAAACTTGAGCAAATGCACATCGAATTGCGGCGTAAAGAGGTGGAAGAGCGAGAGCAGCAGATCATGCGACTTGAAAATGAGAAGTTGGAGGCCGAGTTGACACTAAAAAGTAAAGAACTTGCCAGTTCCACAATGTCAATCATCAAAAAGAACGATATTTTGATCAACATAAAAGAAGAATTGGTTAGTCAGAAGAAACAATTGGGAATTCAATATCCCAAGAAATACTTTGAAAAGATCGTTCACATCATCGACGAAAATCTTTCCACTGAGGATGACTGGGCAATCTTTCAAACTAATTTTGACCGCATACACGACAATTTCTTTCGCAAGTTGCACGAACGTTATCCGGAACTCACTTCAAACGATTTACGCCTATGTGCTTACCTGCGACTTAATTTAACATCGAAAGACATTGCCAATCTTATGAATATTTCCCTCAAAGGCGTCGAAGCCGGTCGTTCGCGCTTGCGAAAACGATTGCACATCTCGCCCGAAAAGAATTTGACCGAGTTTATGATTGAAATCAAATAACAGAACGTGTAAATCCTGAAGTTACGGGAAGATTAGAAGTTAAGGAATTTCAATCTATTCTGTCCATTATTGGATGGAACTAATAGACATATTGATTTGACATCTGTTTGTCGGCCCAAACTACTCCACTATTAGAATGGGATTGTTATCAATATGCTAATTCATCGGCGAAAAAGCGTATCTTTGCTTTCAAAATAAAGATTGGCACAAAACCAGTCAATTGTAAGTTTGACAATTCGTTAGAAGATGCATTGTTGCATTTTCTTTTTGTTTTGTAGATTGAATATATACTAATATCATTTTTCATCATGGGATTTAATGAGTTTTTAAGTAAAATGTTTGGAGACAAATCGCAGCGTGATTTGCGTGAAATCATGCCGATAGTTGAGAAAATTAAGGAATCATATAAGGTAATTTCAGCATTAACCAACGATGAGGTACGGTTACGTACTCAAGCCATTAAGCAAGAAATTCAAGCTTATGTTGCTGAAGAAAATGATCGGATAGCCCAATTAAAGGCTACTATTGAAGCAGAACCTCTTGAAAAGCGTGAGAAGATTTACGACGAAATCGACAAATTGGAAAAGAGCGTACTCGAAAAATATGAAGAAGTCTTAGATAAAGTATTGCCTGAGACTTTTGCTATTATGAAAGATACTGCCCGCCGTTTTATGGAAAACGACGTTATTGAGGTGACAGCTAACGATATGGATCGACTTTTCGCGACGCAATTTGATTTTGTGCGTATTGAAGGTGATAAAGCCATTTATGCTAACCAATGGCTTGCCGGTGGAAACGACGTGAAATGGGATATGGTGCATTACGATGTGCAATTGGTTGGTGGTGTGGCACTTCACAAAGGAAAAATCGCTGAAATGGGTACCGGTGAAGGAAAAACCTTAGTTGCCACGTTGCCTGTTTTTCTAAATGCGTTAGCCGGACGAGGTGTACACTTGGTCACGGTGAATGATTACTTAGCAAAACGTGACTCGGAATGGATGGGGCCGCTCTACATGTATCAGGGATTGACAGTGGATTGTATCGACAAACATGATCCAAACTCCGATCCACGCCGAAATGCTTATCAAGCTGATATAACCTTCGGTACTAATAATGAATTCGGATTCGATTACTTACGTGATAACATGGCCAATAGCCTATTGGACATGGTGCAACGCGAACATCATTATGCCATTGTCGATGAGGTTGACTCCGTGTTGATTGACGATGCGCGTACTCCTCTAATTATATCTGGTCCGGTACCAAAAGGCGAAGATCAACTTTTTGAGGAGTTACTTCCCAAAGTTGAACGCCTCTATGATGCTCAGCGTGCTTTTGTAACCAAGTTACTTGCCGAATCGCGAAATTTAATGAAGTCGAACAATGACAAGCAACGCAAAGAAGGCTCGCTGTTATTGTTTCGCGCATATAAGGGATTGCCTAAAAACAAGGCGATTATCAAGTTTTTGAGTGAACAGGGCATCAAAGCCGAAATGCAAAAGACGGAAGCCTATTACATGCAGGACAATAACCGAGAAATGTCTGTGGTGACTGATCCGCTTTATTTTGTGATAGATGAACGAAATAACAGTGTTGAATTGTCCGATAAGGGGATTGACTTAATTACCGGTGATTCTGATGATCCCCATTTCTTTGTGTTGCCAAACATTGGAGAACAAACTGCGGAGATTGAACGGATGCACCTGACACCTGAAGAAAAGCAGTTGAAGAAAGACGAAATGATTGCCGATTATTCCGTGAAACAGGAGCGCGTTCACACGATTCATCAACTGCTGAAAGCATATACACTGTTTGAACGAGACGACGAATATGTAGTCATCAATGGACAGGTGAAAATTGTTGATGAGCAAACCGGGCGTGTTATGGAAGGCCGACGTTACTCTGATGGGTTGCATCAGGCCATCGAAGCCAAGGAACGAGTGACAGTCGAAGCAGCTACTCAAACCTTTGCATCGATCACGTTGCAAAACTACTTTCGTATGTACCACAAGTTGGCTGGTATGACGGGTACTGCCGAAACGGAAGCAGGTGAGTTGTGGGACATTTATAAATTGGACGTGATGGTTATTCCTACCAATCGTCCTGTTGTTCGAACTGACCATAACGATCGTGTTTACAAGACGAAACGGGAAAAATATTCAGCAGTTATTGACGAAATAACTAATTTGGTCAATGCAGGACGACCCGTTTTGGTGGGAACTACTTCTGTTGAGATTTCCGAATTACTTAGCCGTATGTTGACAGGACGTAAGATTCCACATAATGTGCTCAATGCAAAGCAAAATCAACGTGAAGCTGAGATTGTTGCTCAAGCCGGACAACGTAGTATTGTGACCATTGCCACTAACATGGCTGGTCGGGGAACGGATATAAAATTGTCTCAGGAAGTAAGAGATGCCGGTGGTTTGGCCATTGTGGGTACGGAACGACATGAAAGCCGGCGTGTAGACAGGCAGTTGCGCGGACGGGCCGGACGCCAGGGTGACCCGGGATCTTCTGTCTTTTATGTTTCTCTTGAAGATGATTTGATGCGATTGTTTGGTTCTGAACGCATCACCGGTATCATGGATCGTTTAGGCTTCAAAGAAGGCGAGATGATTGAACATTCCATGATCTCCAAATCCATTGCACGTGCTCAGATGAAAGTGGAAGAAAACAACTTTGGCATTCGGAAAAGGTTGCTCGAGTATGATGACGTGATGAATGCACAACGTACCGTTATTTACAAACGACGTCACCATGCTTTGGGTGGAGATCGTATTGCCATGGACATCCTTACCATGTTGAGCGAAACGGTTTATTCCGTTGTTGAACGATACCATTCGATGCTCGATTATGAAGGATTACAGGAAGAGGTTATGACCCTTTTTGCCACGGATTTACCTTTCGACGAACATGAATTCCGCTCGATGCGCTAT
>DAHXOX010000221.1 GCA_027364655.1 Paludibacter sp.
GAAACGTCCATTGGTGAGCGATAAGTCGGATGCTGATTTAGCATGTTTTATCACAGAAAGCCTTCAACTGCGTGAGCCATTTTATCGACAAGCCCATCTGGTGATTGATTCCACATCAGATACTGCAGAAGTTTTGACGGCAAGAATTGTTGATGAAATCAACAGAGTAGTCAAGAGAACAAATTGATGCCATAAAAATGGGTTAATGAGATTCGGCGCGGAAGAAATCGAATGCCTCGAAAATTTCTTGTTCAGTGGCATGTTGATTAATAAGCACTTCGCCGGCATTTTTCAGCAAAGTAAAATTGATCCCGGAGGCATCGTTTTTCTTGTCGTGTGTCATCAATTCGAGTAATGCCGGATAATCCGTTGTTTCAATACGGAACGTTCCATAAAGGTGTTTAATTTGTTGAACTGCTTGCGTAAGCATTGCTTCGGGGAAATTTACTTTTCTGTGCGATAAATAAAGTTCGCAGAGCAAGCCAAAAGCAACAGCAAATCCATGAAGCAGTGGGCGTAGAGTTGTGTAGGAAAAGCTTTCGAAAGCATGTCCAAACGTGTGACCTAAGTTGAGGGATTTGCGTATGTTTTGTTCGGTAGGATCTTGCTCTACAATGGTTTCTTTGATCGTAATGGAATGTTCTACCAATCTACCTAATTGCTCATAATCGATGCTATCCCATGAAAAGGATAAAGTCTCTTCCCACGCTGCCGTGGATGATAACAAGGCGTGTTTCATCATTTCGGCCCAGCCTGACATAAGATTGTCGCGATCTAATGTGCGAAAAAACTGGGGATAAAGAATGACGGCTTCCGCAGCACGAATTACACCAATTTCATTTTTCAATCCATTGAAGTTGATGCCTGTTTTTCCGCCTACGGCAGCATCTACGGCGCCTAAAAGTGTTGTAGGTACATTGATAAAGCGAATGCCGCGCTTAAACGTTGATGCAGCAAAACCGCCTAAATCAGTCACCATTCCACCTCCTACATTAATAAGCAACGAATGCCGCGTAGCTTTTTGAGTAGATAGAAATTGCCATACGAGCGCTATGGTATCTAACGACTTATGATCGTCGCCTGCGGGAATTTCTATGACCGGATACTTGTCCAATTGAGAGAGACACAATTGACGAGTATTGCTGTCGGCCAATACGAAAACGCTATCTGGCGATAAAGAAGCGATTTGTTGATGTAGTTCTTCAGTAAGATTATGTGTGATGATAACGGAATTGTTCATGCGAATGTTGTTGATCAGTAAGATTCAAACTTTCTGACTATGAAATACCTGTGTATGCTTTTTGTCACGCTGAATTGTTGTACAAATATAAAGAAAAGAATCCATCGAAAATGAGAGTAATTTACAGAGGAAAAACTGTCTGAATCGAATGATGTGGCCTTCCAGTTCATTTTTGAATGAGTGTTTTGCTTTTCAGTTCAATGGCTAAGGCAAGTAACGCCCAGATTAACATTTGCCATGTCACCCAATTCCAACCTCCATGTTTCCAACAAAGTAACCCAACAAAAGTTCCCAATGCCCCACCGATAAAATAGGATGTCATGTAAATAGTGTTGATTCTGCTGTGCGACGTATCATCCAGCGTGTAAATCAGGGCAACATTGGTTACTTGTGTGGCCTGAACGCCAATGTCAAGTATAAGTACGGCACCGATTAAGATGAAAACTGATGTAGAGAAAATATTCATTAAAAGCACACTAAGAATGACTAAGGAAACAGCCATCAATAACGATCTTTTTGCATGGCCTTTATCTGCAAGTTTTCCAAAAACCGGAGCCATGAGCGCTCCGGCAATCGCTACAATACCAAAGAGCCCAATTGTGTCGGGATGAAATTTAAATGGTGGAGCACTCAAATGAAACGTGAGAATGGTCCAGAAGGAGCAAAAAACGCCAAAAAGCAAACCTCCTGTCGATGAGGCTTCCCTGAGTAGCGGAAATCGTTTTATTTGTAGCAAAGCGGATTGCAACAACGTAAAATAGTGTCCTTTGAACTCATTGCTGACAGTTGGCAAATATATTCTCAGCAATACAGTGATGATAAGCGTCATCATGGTTGAAAACCCATAAACATAACGCCAACCCAACCATTCGGCAATGAACCCACT
>DAHXOX010000223.1 GCA_027364655.1 Paludibacter sp.
GGAAGAACAGGATGAAACATTCGTTATTCAGCCGGCTGCACCACAAGAATCGATAGAAGAAAAGAAACACACAAAGCCTGCACCCACGTCATTAGCAGAAACGCTCAATACCGCCAAACAATCGCTCAATGAAGCCATTGCACTACAAGCAGAAGCCTCATTGGCTGAAACAATGCAAAACAGCAAAGTGGACGATTTGCGTCAGGCCTTAAGTTTAGCCGATCGGTTTCGTTTTCAACGTGAATTATTTGGAGGCAATGGAGAAAAATTCAATACTACCCTATCGCACCTCAATGCCAGCAAAAGCAAGGAAGAGGCTATGGCACTGCTTAAACCACTCGGGTGGGATGAAAACGATCCACGTGTAGCGGATTTCATTCGTATTGTGCTGCGAAAATTTAGTAATAACTGACAACAAACATTCTTTATGGGCAAACTCTATCTCATTCCTACACCAATCGGGAACTTAGAAGACATTACCTTACGCGCCCTCCGGTTGCTGAAAGAAGTCGATCTTATTCTAGCTGAGGACACTCGCACAACAGGTTTCTTATTGAATCATTTTCAAATAGAAACCCGCATGATGCCGCATCACAAATTCAACGAGCATAAAACAGTAACTTCATTGGTAGATCGAATAGCACAAGGCGAAACAATGGCCTTAGTCTCCGATGCAGGTACACCGGCAATATCCGATCCAGGCTTTCTATTGGTACGAGCATGTGTGGCACAAGAAGTCGAAGTCGAATGCCTGCCGGGAGCGACTGCCTTTGTTCCGGCATTGGTTAATTCGGGATTGCCAAATGATCGCTTTTGTTTCGAAGGATTTCTACCTCAAAAGAAAGGACGACAAACCCGCTTGAAAGAGTTATCGGAAGAGTGGCGAACAATGGTATTTTATGAATCACCCTTTCGTTTAGTTAAAACGTTACAACAACTTAGTGAATATTTTGAGAGCGATCGAAAAGCAACCGTTTCGAGAGAATTAACCAAAATATATGAAGAAACCGTACGTGGCACACTGAGCGAACTCATCGTCCATTTCAACGAGAAAACACCCAAAGGCGAAATTGTGCTAATTGTTGCAGGGAAAGACAGTTAATCCTCATTTTTGTCCTATCTTTGCATAAAGAAATCGCAAATGATTTTCAAACACCAATCAACTCATTCTCAATACACACAGCTATGAAACAATTCCTTTTTATCCTCAGCGTAGCGCTTTTTGCATCGTGTAGTCATCAAACTTCGGATGTAAAGAAACTGCAACAAGAAAACGATTCTTTGTTACAAGCCAAATCGCACTTAGAAAACGAAACGAACGATTACCTCACCTCGATGAATGAGATTGAAGATAACTTCAGCAAAATCAAAGAAATGGAGAACTATATTCAAGTGAATAAGTCGAGCGAAAACACACCGGACATTCGCACGAAGATCAATGACGACGTCATTCAAATCAGTGAAATATTGAAAGCCAACAAAGAAAAATTAGCTATTCTAAATCATAAACTCAGCAGAAGCAACCTGCGTATAGCCGCTTTGGAACAAACCGTAGCCCGTCTTAATACGACATTAAACGAAAAGATTCAATTGATTCAATCGCTATCTGACGAATTGAAAATAAAAGATGCCACTATTACCGAGTTGAGCAAAAATGTGGATACCTTGCATCAGACCGTCAACACATTGAGTGCACAAAAACAAGAACAGCAACAAGCACTTGCTGCTCAAGACGCTAAATTGCATACAGCTTGGTATGTTTTTGGCACTGCCAAAGAGTTGAAAGCTCAAAAAATCATTTCCAGCGGTGGGTTGTTCTCGTCCGAAAAAGTTTTGCAGAAAGACTTCAACAAACAATATTTTGTAAAAATCGACATCCGTCAGGTAAAAACGATTCCGCTGTACTCTAAGAAAGTGAAGATATTGACCACGCATCCTCAAGGGTCTTACACTCTTGATAAAAAAGATGGCAACTACGTATTAACTATCAAGGATTACAATGAATTTTGGAGCGTTTCCCGCTATTTAGTTATTCAAGTGGATTAAACTATTTGTCAAGAAACAGGTCAAAGGTGCAGAAAGAGTTCCAATAACACCTCTAAAAAACACTTGTATGAAAACTGTTAGTTCAAACACTAAAATCGGTAAAATGCCTATACAAAAGCAAGCTGTTTATATCGGCACGCTTTGTCTTCTTTTTCTATTTTCGGGAATAATGCCTATTCAGGCACAACGCGGAGAAGGCAATCGTCATCCCAAAGAAGAAAAGGCTCGCAATCAAAATGAGAAAGGGATGCGCAAAGAGAATAAACAAGAAATGAAATTAGAACGACGAGACATGAGACGTGCCCCGCTGAGGGAACGACCTTACAGTCGTCCCGACAATCGCCAAATAAACAACTCTTACACATCACGTGAGAACGTCACGGTCAACAATCACTTTGACAATCGTTCTCCCCGTAATTGGCCTACACGCGGAACGAACATTAACGTTTTACCTTCGGGGAGTGTTTTCAGGGTTCATGCGGGAGTACGCATAGCTTTCAACAATGGGATATTCTATCGTCCTTATGGCGGTCATTTTGTTGTATGTGCACCCCCAATTGGCTTTAGAATCCATTTTCTACCTGTTGGATTCATCGCATTCTCTATGTTTAACACTCCGTATTACTATTATGCAGGCGCTTATTATCAACGCTATGGCGGGGAATATGTAGTAGTGCAACCGCCGTTAGGTGCTTTAGTACAGAGCATTCCTGGTGGAGGCCAACAATTGGTCATTGATGGTAACACGTATTATATTGTAGACGGAGTACAATATCAAGCCATTATTTATAATGGAAATATTTGGTATAAAGTCATCAAAATAGATGGAGAATGAGTAATCTCATTCGATTTTAATCGACTAAAAGCAGGAAAGAAAGATCAACCTTTTTTCCTGCTTTCGGTTTCTATGCGTAACCGATTATATCATTCTGCAAGGGCTACTCCATCGGCTTCATTTTTTGTTGTAACTTTGCTACCACAAATCATTCTACACGCTGAACACCAAAATTAATTGGGAGACAATAGGTTACAACACATTATGAGACAACAATGAACAAAGAAAAACTAAAAGGCCATGTCGCCATGTTTTTCACTGCCACCATTTTTGGAATCAACATCCCTTTTTCTAAAATGTTGATGCCGGAATGGATGTCTGCAGAAGCCATGACCTATTCCCGCTTTTTGTTCGGAGCCATTGCCTTTTGGATCACCTCGCTTTTTGTTCATTCGGAACATGTCACACGCAAAGATTTAGGCATATTATTCCTCGGAGCCTTGTTGGGAGTCGTCTTCAATCAAGGATTCTTTATAGAAGGATTAATGCGCACCACCTCATCAGATGCCTCGATTGTGACTACAACAACTCCTATTATGGTTATGATCATCTCTTTCCTTTTTTTGAAAGAACCGATCACCACAAAGAAAGCAGGCGGAGTACTTTTAGGTTTTATCGGAGTTTTAGCGATTATCATTACTTCTGACTTTGAACAAAATGGGCGCACACCATCCACTTTGGGAGATTTGCTTTGCATTGCGAGCAGTCTTTCATACGCTTTTTTCTTAGTTTTGACGCGATCCATTTCGAAGCGCTATCAATCGCTCACCATCATGAAATGGATGTTTCTATTTGCAACCATACTAACCTTTCCATTAGGATATAAAGATATGCTTGCGGCAAAAATCTTCACACAATTCGATCATGCCGCTTGGGGAAGCTTTCTTTATATGATGATCGGCGCAACTTTTATCACATATCTTTTAATACCGGTCTCGCAAAAACGTATTCGCCCAACAACCATAGGGATGTACAACTATTTACAACCTTTGATGGCATCCGTTATCTCTATTTTCTTAGGCAAAGAAACTTTCACATGGATAAAACCCATTGCAGCCATCTTGATTTTTATGGGTGTATATTTAGTGACTACCAGTAAATCAAAAGAAGATGTCGAACAATTGACATGGCAAGAGAAACGCAGAAGAAGGTGATTTACCTGATCCTTTTACAAATTGCATAGATCCATTTATTTTTCTCATAAACGATTCAATTTCAATATTCATGAATATTTTATTACTTGGCAGCGGAGGCCGCGAACATGCTTTGGCCTGGAAAATAGCCCAAAGCTCACTCCTCTCAAAACTATTCATTACACCCGGAAACGCAGGAACGGCCACGATAGGTACCAATCTATCGATTTCGGTTAACGATTTTGATGGCATTAAAAAAGCCGTGTTGGAATATGCCATTGACGTTGTGATTGTAGGACCAGAGGATCCGTTAGTGCATGGCATTGTCGACTTTTTTGAATCCGATGCGCTGCTCAACAAGATTCCGGTAATCGGGCCAAACCTCATAGCTGCACAAATGGAAGGAAGCAAAGATTTCTCCAAACAGTTTATGATGCGACATGACATTCCCACAGCACGTTACAAAAGCGTTACAAGCAACACATTATCCGAAGGAATCGCTTTTTTGAAAGCACTGAAAGCCCCTTATGTACTCAAAGCCGATGGGTTGGCTTCAGGAAAAGGAGTTTTGATTATCAACAGCTTAGATGAAGCAATCGAAGAATTGAAACAAATGCTCGAAGGCAAATTTGGCGCTGCCGGCAACACTGTGGTGATTGAAGAATTTCTTGCCGGCATAGAATGTTCCGTATTTATCATCACCGATGGCGAACACTATAAACTTTTACCCGAAGCAAAAGATTATAAACGCATCGGTGAAGGCGACAAAGGCCTCAATACCGGCGGCATGGGTGCTGTATCACCTGTTTCATTTGCCGATAAAGTCTTTATGCAAAAAGTCATTGATCGTATCATCGAACCAACAATGGCAGGCTTAAAATCCGAAAACATTGTTTATAAAGGATTTCTGTTTTTCGGGCTTATCAAGGTTGAAAACGAACCGTACGTCATTGAATACAATGCGCGCATGGGTGATCCGGAAACCGAGGTGGTGATGTTGCGATTGCAATCTGATTTATTAGAACTGATTCAAGGCGTGATCAATGGCAACCTGAACGAAAAAGAGATTATTATCGACCCACGCCATGCAGTTACCGTGATGCTGGTCTCAGGAGGTTATCCTGAAGCATACGAAAAAGGAAAAGTCATTACAGGATTTGACAAAATATCAGGAAGTTATGTATTTCATGCAGGCACTACTTTTGCAAATGACAAAGTGGTGACGAATGGCGGTCGCGTGATGGCTATCAGTTCTTACGGAACATCCAAAGATGAGGCTTGTCGGCAATCGTTAGCAAATGCTGAGCAGATCACATTCGAAGGTAACTATTTTCGCCGCGATATTGGTTTCGATCTTTAAAAACCCATCAAGAGAAAAACAAAAACGCAGTAGCACGAAAGTTAAGACACCTTCCATTTTCCCACATAATATCAATCTAATCAAATCATTACTAATCAATTAGATAGTTTTGCTCACGATATATGGAAAAATTGCTACCTTTGTGCCGCTTTTTTTAACTCAAAAATTTACCTAACCAATCACGAATGTCAAATAAAATTCTGGGCATGGGAAACGCCCTCGTTGATGTATTGACAGTACTTCAATCTGACGAGATGTTAGACCGACTAAACCTTCCTAAAGGCAGTATGCAACTGATCGACGAAACGATGTTGCAACAATTACACAAAGAGACAGCAGACTATACTGCGCATTATGTGGCAGGCGGTTCGGCTTCTAACACACTGAGTATTCTTGCTCGTCTGGGCATTGAAACAGAATTTATTGGAAAAATAGGAAAAGACGAAATAGGAAAATTCTTTCAAAACGAAACAAAAAACAACGGCGTGATTCCTTCCTTTTTCTTCTCGCAACATCCTTCAGGACGATGCACCGTGCTCATTTCAGCCGACGGCGAACGAACCATGTGCACCTATTTGGGAGCCAGCGCCGACATGACTGCCAATGACCTGACTCATGATCTTTTTGATGAGTTTCGTTTGTTTCATATTGAAGGCTATTTGGTGCAGAATTACGACTTAATACAAAGTGCCATCACCTTAGCCAAAGCAGCCGGATTGACCGTTTCACTTGATTTATCCAGTTTCAATGTGGTGGAAGAACATCTTAATTTTTTACGACAAATCATTATTGACAAAGTAGATATTGTGTTTGCCAACGAAGATGAAGTGAAAGCGCTAACGGGAAAAGATTTACCCGAAGCCACAAAGGAACTTGCTTCGATGTGCTCCATTGCCGTAGTAAAAACCGGTAAAAGGGGATCTATTATTCAACATGGTGAAGACGTGCTGCACATCCCAATTTATGAAGCTGTGCGAGTTGACACAACCGGAGCCGGTGATGCCTACGCCGCCGGATTTATCTATGGCTGGATCAATCAGTTGCCATTAGAAATGTCAGGACAAATCGGATCATTTCTGGCAGCCAATGTCATTGAAGAAATCGGACCTAAAATCACGCTTGACAGGTGGGAAAACATCCACCAATGGATAAACAAACTAACGCATGTTTGATTCGATACGACAACATCGACTTTTTCAACCCATATCTACCTATGTTGCCATCATCGTAGCCATGATTTTCTGGGGATTTTCGTACGTGTGGACAAACATTGCCCTGCGTACGTTCCCTGTTTTAACCCTGCTTGAATTGAGGTTAACCATTGCCACGATCTTGCTCTTTGCTTTCGGTTACAGTTTTCATTTTATGCAAAAACCGAAAAGAGAAGACTTAAAATGGTTCCTATTAATGGCGCTTTTCGAGCCGTTTCTCTATTTTATTGGCGAAACGTATGGATTGACGCGGGTCAGCCCTACAATGGCTTCCGTCATGATTTCAACCATTCCGCTCTTTGCGCCCGTAGTAGCCTATTTTCTGTTGAAAGAACGGGTTACATGGACAAACATCACCGGCATCCTGCTTTCTATGATTGGAGTAATTACCATCGTGACAGCACAAAAGCTACAATCAAGCGGAACAGAACGCGCAGGGCTGATGTTGCTTTCGTTAGCTATTGTGTCGGCCATTTTTTATTCTGTCGTTCTTAAAAAACTCACAGCGCATTATAATGGTATTACCCTTGTCGGCTACCAAAATCTAATTGGCATTTTCCTTTTTTTGCCTCTTTTTTTGCGCTTTGATACACAAAAAATTTCGCACTTAGTTCTACGTACCGATTCAGTGGTAAGTGTATTCATGCTGGCGCTCTTTGCATCCTTTATCGCCTTTGTTCTTTTTGCCGAAGCTGTTCGTCGAATCGGAGTAGCGAGAAGCAACGTGTTTACTAACTTAATGCCGGCATTCACTGCACTATTTTCGGCATTGCTTTTGCAGGAAATACTCGTATTGCAACAAATTGTAGGAATTGCCATTGTTATTGGAGGCCTGTTTGTAAGCCAATTAAGAATAAAAAAGCACAATCAATCAGCAACATGCGCAACAGCGACACTTCAAAACAAAAAGATTAAATCACCCAAGACAAAATGAAGAGTTGCACATCTTCTCTTTTTCAAAAATGATTATTATGAGCATTGAATCCATCATCCGCAAAGCAGTAAGTCAAGCTACAAAACATCTGTATGCCATCTCGATTGACGAAGAAACACTTCAGGTGCAAAAAACGAAAAAAGAGTTCGAAGGCGATGTAACCATTGTGATGTTTCCACTTGCCAAACAACTTCGGCAGTCGCCCGCAGCTCTTGCTCAAGCCATTGGCGACTATCTGCAACAAAATGATGAGATGATCTCCAGATTCAATGTCATTCAAGGATTTCTCAATCTCTCCATTGCACAGGATTATTGGGTGGAAACACTACATGCAATCGATGCGCAACCAACTTTTGGACTTAAACAGGCAACGAAAGATTCGCCTTTGGTTATGATCGAATATTCATCACCCAATACCAACAAACCACTTCATTTAGGACACATTCGCAACAACCTTTTAGGCTATAGTTTAGCCGAAATCATGAAAGCAAATGGCAACCGCGTTGTCAAAACCAACATCGTCAACGATCGGGGCATTCATATATGCAAATCGATGTTGGCATGGCAGAAATATGGGAATGGGGCAACGCCTGAATCGACAGGAATAAAAGGCGACCACTTAGTTGGCGACTATTACGTGAAATTTGATCAGGAATACAAAAATCAGATTCAGGAGCTGATTGAAAAAGGAACACCGGCGGATCAGGCAAAAAAAGAAGCGCCACTTATACTCGAAGCACAAGAAATGCTGCGTCAGTGGGAAAACAACGATCCTGAAGTCCGTCAGTTATGGGAATCAATGAATCAATGGGTTTATGCCGGATTTGACATTACGTACAAAGCGCTTGGCGTCAATTTTGACAAAATCTATTATGAATCGAAAACCTATTTAACCGGCAAACAACAAGTAGAAGAAGGTGTTGCAAAAGGCATTTTCCAAAAACGTGCCGACACTTCCGTCTGGGCTGATCTAACAGCCGACGGGTTGGATGAAAAGCTGCTGCTGCGCGCCGATGGAACTTCGGTTTACATGACGCAAGACATCGGGACAGCCAAACTTCGCTATGACGACTATGCCATCGACAAAATGATATATGTGGTTGGCAATGAGCAAAATTATCACTTTCAAGTCCTTTCAATCTTATTAGATAAACTTGGATTCAAGTGGGGCAAAGACTTAGTGCATTTCTCGTATGGCATGGTTGAACTACCCGAAGGGAAGATGAAATCGCGCGAAGGCACTGTGGTGGATGCCGACGATTTGATGGAAGAAATGATTACTACAGCGCGTCAAACGTCGGAAGAGTTGGGCAAATTAGATCAATGCACACCGGAAGAAGCCGCTTCCATTGTTCGCAAAATCGGCTTAGCCGCCCTGAAGTATTTCATTCTCAAAGTCGACCCACGCAAAAATATGACTTTTAACCCGAAGGAATCGGTTGATTTTAATGGAAATACCGGCCCTTTTATTCAATATACTTACGCCCGCATTCTCTCCGTTTTGCGTAAAGCATCAGAAGCCAATATTCAGGCAGTCGCCACAGCGCCACTAACACAACCGCTTTCGGAAAAGGAGATTAGTTTGATTCAATTAGTAAATGAATTTCCGGCAACTGTACAAGAAGCAGGCAACAGCTATTCTCCGGCCATCATCGCCAACTACGCGTATGAGTTAGCCAAGGAATACAACCAGTTCTACCACGATTATTCCATTCTAAAAGAAGAAAACGAAGCATTGCGTGCATTTCGATTGGAACTTTCGCGCAACAGTGCAAAGATTCTACAATCAGCCATGCACTTGTTGGGCATTGAAATGCCGGAACGGATGTAGGAATCTGAATTTCTATTCCTGAAAATAGACCCGTTTCACTCGACGTGAAACATTGGTCAACACTTCGTACGAAATAGTACCAATGGAAGATGCGACATCAGCAATCGGTAACTTATCACCAAAGATAACCACAGCATCACCTTCATTGGCTTTCAATCCGGTAACATCGATCATGGTGACATCCATGCAAACCGTACCGACAACAGGGGCTAACTGACCATTTATCAGAACCTTGCCAACGCCGTTACTAAAACGACGATCATAGCCATCGGCATATCCAATTGGAAGCACGGCAATGTCGCTATCGCGGGTAAGTACACCACGACGACTATACCCAACCGTTTCTCCAGCTTTTACATGTCTAACTTGCAAAACGGTTGTTTTCAGTGTACACACATTTTCTATTTCAGGAGCACCCACTGCGCTGATGCCGTAATGTCCTATGCCAAGCCGTACCATATCAAACTGAAACTCAGGAAAACGCTCGATACCCGCCGAATTCAGGATATGCCGCCAGATAGGATATCCGCAAGCCTGTTCGATACGATCGGAACATCGCGAAAAGACATCAACCTGTTGACGGGTGAAATCATCAAATTGAGCTTCATCTGCACCTGATAAATGAGAAAAGACCGACTTAACCTGCACATGATCATTTAATGTAAGCAACGACAACAGATCAGGCATATCCTCTTCACCAAAACCTAACCGATGCATGCCGCTATCAATTTTAATATGAATCGGATAATGCGTGATCCCCTGACGCGAAGCGCTTTTCAGAAACAGTTTCAACAAGTTAAAACTGTAAATCTCCGGTTCCAATTGATATTCAAACAACAGATTGAAACTATTGGCTTCGGGATTCATTACCATAATTGGGATCGTGATTCCTTCACGACGTAACTCAACGCCTTCATCGGCCACAGCCACAGCCAGATAGTTGCAGCGTTGCTGTTGCAGCGTGCGCGCCACTTCCACAGCGCCGCTTCCATAAGCAAAAGCTTTCACCATGCTCACAATGCGGGTTTCTGGACGCAGCTTCGAGCGAAAATAGTTGAAGTTATGCACCAAAGCGCCTAAGTTGATCTCTAAAATGGTTTGATGCGCCACATTCTCCAACTGTTCCGAAAGCAGTTCGAAATGAAATTTGCGCGATCCTTTCAATAGAATCACTTCGTTCTTCCATGTTTTCCAAGGAGAGAAAAACAACAAATCCTCTGTCGTCTCAAAAAAAGTGCTGGTAGCCTCATCAAACGATGCCGCATGTTGCGATATTTGACTGCCAATGCCAATAAAACGTTGAATGCCGCTATCTTTCACCAAATGAGCGATATGTTCATATAAAATATCACTCTTTTCGCCACTTTGTAAAATATCCGACAAGATAAGCGTGCGACGCATCTGCTTATCTTTTGCCTGACGACGCAAAAAATCGAGCGCAATACTTAAAGAGTTGATGTCGGCATTGTAACTGTCATTGATCACAAGGCAATCATTGCGACCTTCTTTCACTTCCAAACGCATCGCAACCGGATCCAACAGACTCATGCGTTCGGCTAAGACAGCAGGCGCTAATTTCTTACCACCGATGACCTCTTCCAGCAAAATCCACGTTGCCAAACAATGCAAGCTATTTTCAATGGAAGCATCGTCCACAAAGGGAATTGTATAATGATATAATTGATCCATTAACTCACAACTTATCGTGGTGCTTTTGCTTGCCTTTTCAATTTTATTGATTTGCAAATCGGCTTCTTCACTGTATCCCCACGTAAAACGTCGGCATCCAAGTTCCAATTCTTCAATACATTGTTCAACCAACTTGTGATCCTTACACGAAATAAGCCACTCGCTGCCAACAAAAAGCTGTAGTTTCTCACGACATTTATCGATCAGGGAAGTAAAATTCTCCTGATGTGCTTGTCCGATGTTCGTCAAAATGCCAATCGTTGGACGAATGATATGTTCAATACGCTCAATTTCTCCTTTTTGCGAAATACCGGCTTCAAACAAAGCCAGCGTATGTTGTTCGTTGAGTTGCCATACCGACAACGGCACGCCGATCTGGGAATTATAACTTCGCGGAGAACGAACCGTATTATAATCAACATGAAGTAGTTGCGACAACCATTCTTTGACGATTGTTTTCCCGTT
>DAHXOX010000232.1 GCA_027364655.1 Paludibacter sp.
ATGCTTTTAAGGCCGTGACCAATGCTACAAGCGTCACTTATCCCGGAGCGAAGGATAAGATGTTGAATCTGATCAAATCGGGGCTGTTAATGTTAAATTATACCGGACATGGTGGAACTTCAGGATGGTCGAATGCTCAAATTCTTACAACAGCCGACATTCAATCCATGTACAATCAAGATCTTGCTTTATGGGTAACTGCTACATGCGATTTCACGCGATGCGATTATACCAGTTTGACTGCGGGCGAACAGGTGTTTTTGAATCCCAATGGCGGTGGCATCGGGTTGTTTACCACCACTCGAACGGTGTTTTCCAATTCAAATTTTATCATCGATCAGAATTTTGCCAAAAATGTTTTTTATCGAGATTCATTGGGTAATTCCTTACGTTTAGGGGATATGATGCGCCGAACCAAAAATGCCATGCCGGGCGACGACAACAAAATGAGTTTCATCCTGATAGGCGATCCGGCATTGAAATTAGCATTTCCGGCACCTAATTACTCTGTGGTGGTCGATAGCATCAATCACACTCCCGTGACAACAATCGACACACTCAACGCCCTGTCAACCATGACAATCAGCGGGCAAGTGAACCAACCAAACACAAACTCTGTTTGCAACAGCTTTAATGGCTACGTGCAAGCAGTCATTTTCGACAAAAAAGAACAAATGACCACGTTGGGAAACATTCCGGGGTCTACTCCTTTTGTTTATTACGATAGACCAAATATTCTTTTTTCGGGAAAAGCTACCGTTAAAAATGGCCTTTTTTCTATTCAGTCCATTATTCCAAAAGACATTGACTATAACTTCGGCACCGGACGCATGAATTTCTATGCTGCCGACTCTCTCGGTCGGGAAGGGCAAGGTGATTTTACGAATTTCGACGTAGGCGGCACTAATAATCGGATTGCTTGGGAAACCAATGGACCTAAAATCAATATGTACCTTAACTCTCCACAATTTCGAAATGGAGACAAAGTAAATGAGACACCTCTCTTCATTGCCAATGTAAGCGATGCCACCGGTATCAATACAATTGGGAGCGGCATCGGACACGATATTACATTAACATTGGATAATGACCCCAACAACTATTACAATCTGAACGCTTATTTTCAACCTAATGTCGGAGACTACCGTAGCGGAATCGTTCAATACAAGTTGCCGACGCTAACCAATGGCAAACACACACTCACCTTCAAAATTTGGGATGTTTTGAACAATTCCAGCGATTCGACTATCACCTTTGAAGTTCAACAAGGTCTTAGCCCTGATTTATATCGAGTTTACAATTATCCAAATCCAGTCGTGGGAGGAAGCACCAATTTTGTATTGCAACACAATCGCCCCGATAATATGCTTTCCATCAAAGTGTCCATTTATGACCTTACCGGAAGGCTTTTAGAAGTGATCGAACGATCGGACGTAGCCAACTCTTCGACCACCACCATTCCATGGGATGTCACTGATGCTAATGGAAATCGGTTAAGCCCTGGAATCTATCTTTACAAATTTGACATATCGTCTGACAACAGCCTTATAAGTTCAAAAACGCAAAAAGTGATTGTCGGCAAATAATAAACGCTACTTTTGTTCGTTTATGTAGAAGAATCATCAACAATCAACAAAATAAATAATAGCATTACTTAAGTCATTCCCTCATACACAAAAAGTTTTTCCAATGAAAAAAATTGCATGTTCGTTATTTCTCGTACTCTTCACAACATCCTTTTTATCTGCTCAGAAAACGTTAGACAATTCATTAAATCCATTAATTACAGGCGTTCCATCACTATCCATTGCACCGGATGCACGCGGTGGCGGTATGGGTGATGTCGGCGCAGCCACCACACCGGATGTGAATTCTCAATATTGGAATCCGGCAAAATATGCCTTTATGGAAAGTGGTGCCGGATTGTCATTGTCTTACACTCCTTGGCTACGTAAATTAGTAAGTGACATGAGTTTATCCTATTTAGCCGGGTATTATAAAATTGGCGACCAACAAGCAATCAGTGCTTCATTGCGTTATTTTTCGTTGGGATCGGTCAATTTAACAGATGCCAATGGTACCACAACAGGCAGCATTAATCCCGCAGAATATTCCATCGATGCTGCTTATTCGCGCCAGTTATCCGAAAAATGGTCAGCTGCCGTAGCACTTCGTTTCATCTATTCCGATTTAAGCGGGGGACAGATTCAGGATATGTACCCCGGTTCAGCATTTGCTGCCGATGTGGCAACTTATTACCACACAACGATGCAAGCAGCAAACGGTGACGCTCACTTTGGATTTGGCGCTAACATTTCAAACATCGGATCAAAAATATCCTACGATAAAGGTAATACAAGTCTTTTTCTACCAACAAATCTAAGACTTGGCGTTTCTTATGAATATCCGTTAGATGATTACAATACAATCTCCATTAACGCCGATATAAACAAACTGTTGGTTCAAGCTCAAGATACTATGACTCAACAAGAATACTCGCAAATCTCGCCCATCTCAAGTATTTTCAAATCGTTCAGCGATCCCAACTTCATCCAACGCATTCAAGCCTCTGTAGGAGCAGAATATGCCTATAACAAACAGTTTTTTGTGCGTGGTGGCTATTCCTACGAATCACAATTTAGTGGCAACCGGAAATATTTTACCTTGGGCGCCGGCTTTATGCTTAATGTATTCCGGTTAGATGTGGCCTACCTTATTGCCACTTCGCAAAGTAATCCATTAGATCAAACGTTGCGTCTGACCCTTGCTTTTGATATGGCAGGGCTAACCAATCTTATGAAATAAACAATCTCAACAAGGATAAAGCCTTCGCCTTAACGAAGGCTTTACTGCTAAGAAGCTATTTTTATGATACATTAATACCTCTCAAAATGAAAATTCGTGTTGGCATGGGCTATGATGTCCATCGTTTTGCAGTCGGTAGAGAATTATGGTTAGGCGGCATTCGTATTCCTCATCCAATTGGTTTATTGGGGCATTCCGATGCCGATGTATTGATTCATGCCATTTGCGATGCCTTGCTTGGAGCAGCCAATGCCCGCGATATTGGATTTCACTTCCCTGACACCGATAGACGTTTTGAATCTATCGACAGCAAACTGCTACTCTCTGAAACCATGCAAATCATTCGGAAGCAAAAATATGAGATAAGCAATATCGATTGTACCATTTGCGCCGAACATCCAAAATTGCAGATCTACATTCCTCAAATGGCAAAAAAATTAGCTCAAGTCATGGGCATTTCAGAAGAAGACATTTCCATCAAAGCCACGACAACGGAGAAATTGGGATTTGTCGGCAGAGATGAAGGAATTGCAGCTTATGCTGTTGCCTTACTTATTCGCTCTGAAGCATAAAAAAAGGTGCTTCATCTCATTTTTTGCTGATGAATCATCAAAAATCATCATTTATAAGGAGTCTGCATGCCAGAAATGGCCAATTATAGGGATTGATCCATTATATTGGATGTTGTAACTTTGCAAAAGTTTATAACAACAATATATATACGCATGCACCGTCTGTTACGTCTTAGTATCCCATCGTTTGTCTTTTCTTTTATTTGTGGATTCCCACTTTATTCTCAATCTTCCAATTCCTTTACTTTTCAATTTTCATATACAGGTGATTTGTTGCACAATATTACAGGAGGTATAAAACAGAAAACGGCTTATGCGGGTTTAGCCAATTTCATGGTTGGATTTAATACTCAAGCGGCTCATGCATGGCAAGGTGGAACCTTTTTCATAAATCTTGCCAACATGCATGGCAACGAACCTTCAAAGGATTTAGTATCAGATTTTCAAGGGCTTACTAATATTGAAGCAGGTGACCATACCATGTTATATGAACTTTGGTATCGCCAAACGGTATCAGCATATTCCATTACCATAGGGCTGCAAGACATGAATATGACTTTTATGACAAATGACATTGCCTGTTCATTCATCAACAGTTCCTTTGCAATTCAACCAACCCTTACGAAAAACATCCCTGCACCTATTTATCCTCTCACCGCACTTGGAATAATGTTTAATTGGTCAGTAACACCATCTATTGATTGTAAAATGGCCCTTTATGATGGAACACCGGAAAGTTTTATTCAAAACCCTTTCAACCTTAAATGGGGACTCAATAAAAGAAACGGTTGGCTATTTATCAGCGAATTTGATAAAACAGGGAGTTTGTTGCAAGATATGGCAGGAAGCTATAAGATTGGCCTTTATTTTCATCAATCGGGAAATATTCAACTTTCAACGCAGACTGATTATGGCATCTATGCCATTATAAACCAACAATTAATTAAAACAAGAACAAGTTCTATATCGTTCTTCTCTCAAATTGGAACAGCGCCAAAAACAACAAACAAAAATCCTTATTTTCTAAGTCTTGGGATCACAAGTAAAGGCTTTATGCACAACCGACCAAATGATGAAATAGGTATTGGATGTGCCCATGCCAAACTTCGTTATACCAACGTAAAAAATGAAACTGCATTAGAAACTTATTATGCAATGCATCTGAATAAAATATTTTACATTAAACCTGACTTTCAATATATTATTCACCCCGCTGGTGAAGATCAACATTTAGCGAACGCTTTAGTAGGTATCGTACGCTTTGGCATTTATTTATAGAACCGTGCTATTAGATTCTTGTAACATTATTAGTATGACAACCAACATAAAAACAACTCCTTTATCGGAACTAAAAACCGGAGAAGAAGGCATTATCACAAAAGTACTTGGACATGGCGCATTTCGGAAGCGCATAACCGAAATGGGCTTTGTGAAAGGTAAAAAAGTGATTGTCATAAAAAACGCTCCACTGCAGGATCCCGTAGAATATGAAATATTGGGTTACAACGTTTCATTACGACGCAGCGAAGCCGCATTGGTTCAAATGGTGGCTGTCGAAGATGCTGCCGAACTGACCGAAACTTCGTACTCGGGAACGATTGATGAAGAACGATTGAAAGTGTCAGCGCAGGAGAAAAGCCGAACCATCAACGTGGCACTTGTCGGCAATCCAAACAGCGGAAAAACGACGTTGTTCAATCATGCCTCCGGTTCACACGAACATGTTGGAAATTATAGCGGAGTGACGGTCGATGCGAAAGATGCTTTTATGGAGCATGGTGGCTATACGTTTCGGATGGTCGATCTGCCCGGCACCTATTCCATTACCGAATATTCTCCCGAAGAACTCTACGTGCGCAACCACATTACCGAAACCATGCCCGACATTGTCGTCAATGTGGTGGATGCATCAAACCTCGAGCGCAACCTGTTTCTGACAACCCAACTAATCGACATGAACATCAAAGTGGTCATCGCTTTGAACATGTTTGATGAGCTGGAAAAGAAGAACATTCAATTCGACTATACCTCTTTGGGCAATATGGTGGGGATTCCTATCATTCCCACCATTGCCTCTAAAGGAAAAGGCATTGATGAACTGTTAGAAAAGTTGATCGATGTGTACGAAGATCGTGATCCCAATGTGCGGCACGTACATATCAATTACGGCGCTGATATTGAAGAAGCCATCAAATCGATACAGGATGAAATATGGAAAAACCCAACCATAACCGATAAACTTTCATCCCGTTATCTTGCCATTAAGTTGCTCGAAATTGATGGAACTACGATGAATCAATTAGCGTCCTGCTCCAATTACCAACAGATAAAGGCCATTACGGAACAAGCTATTAAGCAATTGGAAAAAGAATATGGCGAAAGATCGGAAACTATTATCACCGATGCCAAATACGGTTTTATTGACGGTGCCCTCAAGGAGACGCATCATGAAATTATAAAAGACAAACGCAAAAGCAAACGGGAATTAGACGATCTTCT
>DAHXOX010000233.1 GCA_027364655.1 Paludibacter sp.
CGTGGTTGCTTTTGGTGGGCGTGTGTTGAAAAAGGATGATAAGACTGCTAAATATGTGAACTCGCCGGAATCTGAAATCTACCATAAAAGCAATGAATTATACGGGATTTATTTTGCAAAACAGGCCATTGTAAAATATGAACGCTGTTTCTTAGTAGAAGGTTACACGGATGTATTAGCCATGCATCAGGCCGGTATTGAAAATGTAGTCGCTTCGTCGGGCACTTCGTTGACCAAAGGACAGATTCGTCTTATTCATCGATTTACGGAAAATGTAACCGTACTTTATGATGGTGATGCTGCCGGTATCAAAGCTTCTATTCGCGGTATCGACATGTTACTTGAAGAAGGACTAAATATTAAAGTGGTATTGCTCCCTCAAGGAGAGGATCCCGATTCGTTTGCCAAAAGTCAGGATGCAACCCAATTTATTGATTATATAAAAAATCATCAAACCGATTTTATTCGATTCAAAACATCGTTGCTGCTTGATGAAGCCGGCAGTGATCCTATTAAACGAGCCGCACTCATTGGAGATATTGTTCGCAGTATTGCCATTATACCCGACCGCGTCATTCGTTCAGTGTATGTGAAAGAGTGCAGCACGTTGCTGGAGACTGACGAAAAATTGCTTTACGCCGAAATTGGTAAATACCAAAACGGACGTGCATTTCAAAATTCCGACAGGGCAACAACGTCAAAAGTGAACGATGAGCCTCCTTCGCTGACTGAAATGCCCCATCAGCCTACAGCGTGTGAAGAAGAAGAACGTAATATTATTCGGTATTTGATCCGATATGGAGAACGGGAATTGTACGCCGCGCCTGATGGAAATCGAGAAGGCAACGCTATTTCTGTATCTGTGGCACGCTATTTTCTAACTGAGTTAGCACACGATCATCTTACCTTTGCACATCCTTTGCATGTATCCATATTGAAAGAAATCGAAGCACATCTTGATGATCCATCCTTTGTGGCAGAATCATATTTTGTACAACATCACGACCCTGAAATTAGCCGTCTCTCATCGGATTTAGTGGCCGATCGATATGTACTAAGTAAATTATATACCAATAATCCGGCTGTCGTAACTGATAGCGATCGGTTAATGGAATCGGTTCCGCGTGTCATGTTCGAGTATAAAAATAAGATCGTGCTGTTGTCACTCAAAGAAAAAATGCTCGCATTAAAACAAGCAAATGAGGAGCACGACGAGGAATTAGAGCGGAGTTTGATGAATGAAATCAGTCAATTGAATTATATTAAATCGCAGCTTTCAAAAACATTGGGAGAACGTATTATTCTGAAATTGTGATTTTTAATTGCTATTTTCACTATTAAATGGATACGTCAATTCAACAACGATAGAAATTTTCATGGAAGGAATTGTAGTAAAAACGACAGGTCATCTGTATCGGGTGCTTTCAGATGAAGGTGAAATGATAGAATGCAATTTGAAGGGAAACTTTCGGATGAAGGCTATTTCTTCGACCAATCCGATTGTTGTAGGTGATCGTGTTTGTTTTGAAAAAAATACGCATCCTGTGGCTACCATCACTTCCATTACTCCCCGTTTTAATGAGATGGTTCGACGTTCATCGAACCTTTCCAAACAGGCTCATATTATAGCAGCCAATATGGATTTGGCCGCTTTGGTGGTATCGGCCAATTACCCGGAAACCTCGACAGTGTTTATTGATCGTTTCTTAGTCGCGGCTGAATCGTTTAAGATACCGGCAGTGATCGTGATCAATAAGATGGATTTATATGACAGCGTTGAATTAGAGAAAGTTGCATCGTGGGAAGAGCTTTATCAATCCATTGGCTATCCATGCTACCTAATTTCTGCACGCAGCGGCGAAGGAGTGGATACATTGCGTACTCTCCTTGAAAGTAAAATCACGTTGCTTTCTGGTAACTCAGGTGTGGGAAAATCGTCGTTGCTTAACCTGTTGGTGCCCAATTCTGCCATGAAAACAAATGCTATTTCCGAGTATCACAACAAAGGAATGCATACCACCACTTTTTCAGAGATGTTTCCGTTACTCAATGGTGGTTTTGTGATTGACACGCCTGGAATTAAAGGGTTTGGCATGGTTGACATTGCGTCGGAAGAAGTAGGGCGTTACTTCAGAGATATTTTTGAAATTTCGTCTCAATGCCGTTTCTACAACTGCACGCATCTTCACGAGCCGGGCTGTGCCGTGGTGGAGGCGGTAGAAGACGGACGCATTCATCCTTCGCGTTACATGAGTTATTTGAGCATTTTGGATGAATATGAAAAGGGGAAATATCGATAAAAAATAATCGATGCGGTATAGCACTAAAAAATCACCTGTGATTTTAAAATAATCACTTGAGGGAAAAAAATAATCACCGGTGATTTTTTCATACTGAAAATTCTGAAGAAAAAAACTTCTCCTAACGATCTGCTTATTCCTTCCAAACGTACAAGTTCCTTTCGCGTCTCCGCTAATCAAAATTCCAATCCAATCTTTGAGTTACTCCAAGCAATTGGATATTTATCAGCAGATATTTCTATTTGTCTGTTGTTTTATTCCAATAAAGACTACCTGATTT
>DAHXOX010000242.1 GCA_027364655.1 Paludibacter sp.
CACGATTAAAAACAGCGCAGATTGATTGGCCAAACATAGAAACCCTCATTCCGTTGCAATCAAAATTTGCACGTTACCGTAAAAACAAAAATGGTGAATGGGAAATGAAGCATCGGTTGAAAAATAGATGTTGGCGACAATGGAGTAGCGCTGTGATTGCATCGAATGGAGATGTTTTACCCTGTTGTTTTGATAAAAACGGCGAGCATGCATTTGGAAATTTGAAACAGGCCTCTTTTCATGAAATATGGCATGGCAACAAAGCTACAGCATTTCGTGAGGCAATTTTGCACGACCGAAGCCAATTTGAAATGTGTCGAAACTGTACTTCTTAATTCATTACATATCAGTCATATTAAATTATTCTGAACAATGAAAATTGTTATTCAACGCGTGCGCAATGCCTCGGTGACTATTCAAAACGTTGTAACAGCTACCATTCAACAAGGATTAGTTGTCCTTGTAGGTATCGAAGACAGTGATACAAATGAAGATATCGATTGGTTAGCACGGAAAATAGTGAACCTTCGCATTTTCGACGATAACCAAGGAGTTATGAATCTATCTGTAAAAGACATAGCCGGTGAAATACTGATTGTTAGCCAATTTACGTTGATGGCATCCACGTATAAAGGTAATCGCCCTTCATACATCCGCGCATCAAAACATGCATTTGCCATTCCAATGTACCATGAATTTTGCGAAGTGGTGACCCAGCAATTTGGCAAGCCTATTCAAACAGGCACTTTTGGCGCTGACATGCAAGTAGCTTTAGTAAATGATGGACCTGTGACTATTCTTATTGACTCTAAATTACGAGAATGAGAATATCAAGAGGCTTAAGCATGAATTGGCAAGTTGAACATTCTTTTGTACTTTTGCATCGTGCCTTGCGCTTTTAATGTAAACAATAAATATTTCCGCATGAAACAAGTCCTGATGTTCGGGATAAGTCTCATACGCCTTTTAATAATTTATCGGTATGAAACAACAACCAATCAAACAGTGGATTAAGTTTTCTATTGCTGTCATTATCTGTATCTTGTTTACCATTTGGATCGGTAATTTATGGGTACTGATCTTACTGCCTTTTATCTTTGATGCTTATATTTCGAAATTCATCCCTTGGTCGTGGTGGAAAACAAGTAAAAACAAGACGGTTCGTCGCGTTATGGAATGGGTTGATGCCATTGTCTTTGCCCTTGTGGCGGTATATATCATCAATTTGTTCTTCTTTCAAAATTATCAAATTCCAACTTCTTCCTTAGAGAAAACCCTTTTAGTTGGCGATTTCTTGTTTGTATCGAAAGTAGCTTATGGGCCGCGATTACCTAATACCCCTATTGCTTTCCCATTAGTACAAAACACATTGCCAATTCTCAATTGCAAGTCATACCTTGAAACTCCCGAGTGGGGCTATCATCGTTTGAAAGGATTCGGGCACGTAAAACGCAACGACATTGTTGTTTTCAACTTTCCCGCAGGCGATACGATTGCCCTGAAACGTCAAAACCCCGACTACTATACCAGTTGTTATGAAGAGGGATATTCTTTCTTGAAATCACAAGACCCCAACATGCAACCCACGGCAGCGCAATGCTATCAATATGGCCGTGAAATTGTGCATGAAAATGTTCAAGAGTATGGCCCCATTTTATATCGCCCGGTCGATCGTCGTGAAAACTATGTGAAACGTTGTGTCGGGTTGCCAGGTGACACATTGCAAATAATTCAAAATCAAGTTTATATTGATCATAAACCGTTATATGACCATGCCGGCGTACAATATAATTACATGGTACAAACCAACGGAGCGCCTATCACGAGTGATATTTTCAACTTGCTCCACGTAAGCAAAGACGACCGTCAACTTCTTACACAAGATTCAGGCAACGATTTTATATTATCACCAATGGGATTCCAACGTAACGCTACAGGGCAATTCTTACCTGTCTATGATATGCCTTTGACACGCGAAGCTGCTGCGAAGCTCAAAGCGCTTCCTTTTGTTCTTTCGATGAAAGTGGAACCCGACTGGATGGGTGGCGACGTATTCCCACTAGGATTCGGTAAAGGATGGACTCGTGGTAATTTTGGTCCTATCTGGATTCCGAAAAAGGGAGCAACAATTGCCATCAATACATCCAATTTGCCAATATACCAGCGTATTATTGAAGCGTATGAGCACAACAAACTTTCTGTGGAAAATGGTGTAATATATATCAATGGGAAACCAGCCACACATTACACTTTCAAGATGGATTATTACTGGATGATGGGTGATAATCGTGACAACTCTGCCGATTCACGTTATTGGGGATTTGTACCCGAAGATCATATTGTCGGTCAGCCGTTGTTTGTTTGGTTGTCATTGAACAAAGACAAAAGTTTCCCGAGCAATATCCGTTGGAATCGTTTTTTCCGCTTAGCCACACATTGATATTCACCAAGTAAGCGGTGATTTTTTAGAATAATCATTCCTTTAACATAAGTAAAGCCTCGAAGTTGGAATTCCCATCATCGAGGCTTTACTTATTTATTCAGTAAGGAACTTGTTAAATTACTTTGCACTGATGGCGCAGCCACTCTTTTTCTTCAGCAGTTAAGCGTGGACTTAGTCGATCGTAAACCATCTGATGATAGTCGTTAAGCCATGCCATCTCTTCGCTTGTTAACAACGAAAAATCAATTGCCTTCACGTCGATAGGACAAAGCGTGAGTGTTTCAAACTGATAAAACATACCGAACTCCGTTGACTCGCTTTCCACAACGGTGACTAAGTTTTCCGTACGGATGCCATATTCTCCTGCACGATAAAGACCGGGTTCATTTGAAAGCACCATGCCAGGTACTAACGTTGTGGAATTCTCATCCATCCGGATTGATTGCGGCCCTTCATGTACGGACAAGAAATGGCCCACTCCGTGTCCTGTTCCGTGCCCGTAATTCATACCGCGATCCCACAACGCTTTACGCGCCAATATATCTAATTGAGAGCCACGTGTTGAAACAGGAAACTTCGCTTTTGCCAAAGCAATGTGTCCTTTCAATACTAACGTATAATCTTGTTTCTGTCGTTCGGACAATGGGCCTAACGCAACGGTACGCGTAATGTCGGTTGTCCCGTCAAGATATTGAGCGCCGGAGTCAAGCAATAAAAAGCTTTCGGGTTGCAACATCGCGTTGCTTTCCGGCGAAGCCGAATAATGCACAATGGCGCCATGCTCTTTGTATCCTGCAATTGTTCCAAAACTCTCGTCTTTGAAAAGAGGTTGCTCTGCACGAAAGTCACGCAACTGTTTGTCAATGGAGAGTTCCGATAACTTGCCGGAAGGCATTTCTTTCTCCAACCACATAAAGAAACGCGTTAAGGCCACGCCGTCTTTTATCATAGCTTCACGTGTGCCATTCAGTTCAACTTCGTTTTTAATACTTTTCAGATAGAACACCGGCGACTGCGCTGCGACAACCTGACAATGTGCAGGAATTTCCTGAAAAAGAGCATAATTTGTCTTGGCTTTATCCAGCAGAATCTTTTCTCCCACATGAAGATGACTAACATAGTCAAAAACTGCATTGTATGGTTGTATGGAGACACCTTCTTCGCTAAGCATATCAGCCACATGCAGGGATACTTTTTGTGGATTAACAAACAGAGTAGCTGTTTTTGCATCAATGGCAGCATAGGCAATAGCGACAGGGACATACGCTACATCATTCCCTCGAATATTGAATAACCAGGCAATTTCATCCAACGACGTTACCAAATAACGATCGACTTTCTTATGCTGCATCTCCTGACGAATGGCTGCAATTTTATCCTGCGTAGCTTTTCCGGAAAATTTAACATCATAATTGAAGATAGTATCTGCCGGTAGTGCAGGACGATTAGTCCATATTTTCCCGATAAAATCAAATTCAGGGCGAAGTACCAACCCATTATTCACTAATTCATTTCGTAAACTTTCGACCATGGAAACCGAAAACAACAACGGGTTGATCGATACATTGCTTTGCGGTGGAAGCACCTGTGCCAGCCATGTTGTCATGGAAGGAGTCGATGTAACGCCTTCTTTGAAAAGTGCTATCCCTGAACCGGTTAATTGTTGATCAGCTTGCAGAAAATAACGGGAGTCTGTCCACAAGCCGGCTTTGTCGAGTGTTATGACAACCGTTCCGGCTGATCCGGTAAACCCCGAAATCCATGCCCTTTCTTTCCAGTAATCAGCTACATATTCACTTGCATGAGGGTCAGTGCTTGGTATAATGGTGGCTGCAATCCCCTTTTCACGCATCATTTGGCGTAATGCCGACAGACGAACAATGATTTCACTCATAATTATTTTGTTTGGTATGTTATTTTAAAAAGCAAATATACAGCATTTTTCTATGCTTCTGACTCTTCAAAATATTCTTTATAAGATGCCCTTATGTTAGGACAGTTTCAGGTCAACATATTCGGACAAGGTACTGAAGGTGCATCCTTGTTTTTTTGCCTTGTCAATGACGGTAGCTAAGCGAGCTACGAAAGGCCAACCTGAATGTCGACGTATGTATGAAGGAAGGCCAAACTGCTTATTGTACAGATTGCTAAACTCCCATGGATGAAAATAGATAACAGCATATCCATCGTGTTGTATAGTTCTCATCAGTAGATACATATACACTGTAACGGGCAGGTTGTGCAACGCTAACCAAAACAGCGGGATTCTCCATCGTGGCGTGACGGAAGCGGGAATTTGCCATAGGTCACCGATTCGAAAAATGGTGCGGGGTTTGTGGTAGTTGTTGTAACGCCCGGGCAGAAACGTAGGGTTGAGGGATGAATCATAACGATAGCCCGCTATGGAGATTTCTCGTGGGTCAACCTCCATCATGCGTGCCATACGAAACCCGTAAATGGGCTTATTGATAATGTTTTCAAGCGCTGCTTTTGAGGCTGCCAGATCAACTATTTTGAACGACGAGTGCGATATACCATGCGAAGCCACTTCATGACCATCGTTTATCATTTGCTCTATTAAATCGGGTGCGTGTTGTGCAAATGTGACGGTGCAAAAGAAGGTGGCTTTCACCTGTTTCTCTTTCAACAAAGCAAGAATGCGTTTTGTTCCTTCGACGGAAGGGATGAGTTGTTCTTCAAGTGACAATGATTTGCCATATTCGTTTGGGGTGTCAAATTCTTCGATATCGAAGCTAAGGAGAAGGTGCATGAGGAGTGGTTAGTCTTTTATGTCAATGTTTGTCAGGTAGGTTGCTGTTACGCACAATGTATGTCGGACGATGTTTTACCTGCATAAAAGTCTTGCCAATATAGAGTCCTATTGTGCCCATAACCGTGAGTTGCAGACCTGCGAAAAAGACAATGGTAAGGAGCAGGGATGCCCAGATAAAAACAATATGGTGATGAGGGTGAAAGCTCATGATGACAAAAGGGGTTGCAAGGAAAGCGATGGCAGAAATAGTCAATCCAAGATAAATGGCGGCATAAAGCGGTCGAATACTTAGTGAAGTAATACCACTGATAGCCAATACAACCATTTTACGAAAAGTATATTTGGTTTCTCCCGACAAACGTTCACTTGGCAGGTAGTCAATGGCCTTTTGCTTGAATCCCATCCAGGGAATCAGTCCGCGAATAAAGAGATCGTCTTCGTTAAACTGAGTGAAGGTGTTGATGACGCGACGATCCATTAAACGAAAATCAGCTGTTCCTTTCTCAATGTTTACTTCAGCTAACCAATTGAAAATACGATAATAAGCATTGCCTGATTTTCGTTTTAGAAACGATATATTTTGATTTTCTTCCCGTCGGGTGTAAACAATGTCGTAGCCTTCTTCCCATTTTTCGATCAGACTATTCAGTAAATGAGGCGGATGCTGCATGTCGCAATCCATTGAAATTACAGCATCGCCTGTGGCATAATCAAGACCGGCTTTCAGTGCATTTTGATGACCGAAATTGCGCGATAATTCAAGATAGAAAATATGTTCATCGCGTTTAGCTGCCTCTTCTATTTTTGTCAGCGTGGCATCTTTGCTCCCGTCATCTACAAAAATCAATTCATATTGATAGCGTTCGTGCGGGAAATGTTCCTTGATTGATGTAATCAAGGGAGCTATATTTTTTTCTTCGTTATAAGCCGGAATAACAATGGATATGGTTTTCATCTTGCCTCCTTTACTTCGTAGGGTTTGTTTTTGCGACGACTGATCTCATTCACGATAATAAGCCATGCAAAGACGCATGGTAGCGCCAGCAAAGCATAGGGAATCATATAGTGATTGCGCAAATAGGCAGGGAATAAGTCTGATGGTGGCATACTCGTAAACAAGAACACAAAAGCGAATATCGCCCATTGCCACGTTTTATAGGGTCTTGGTTGAATGACAAACCAAATAGCCACACCTACCATGCCAATGATAAAAGTGTTAGGCTCTGTTCCGGTACTGAAAAGCACTGTGAACAGCAACACCGATGCCAATATGAGTAGTTGAAAACCGGTTTGCCGATAGCGTTTCACTTGCAGATAGGGAATCAAAAACAGAATCATCCCTACTACTAACATAGGCAAGTTCGGCCATTCCAAATGACCGGCTATTTTGCGTATCATACCCATAACTGACATGTCTTGCATCAAAGATAAGGTGTTCTCACTGTTTTTAAACACTAATTCGTGTGCCCACGCGCTGTATTGACCAAGAATGTATGCAGGCGAAGAAACCAACATGGGCAATGCAAACAAGACTACACTCCAAAGTATCAGCCAACCTACAAAACGTAGTTTGTGTTTCGAGAAAAAGAAAAAAGCAAGCCCAACTATGCCGTAAAGCTTTACCAACGTTCCGATAATGATAAAAAGCGCCGCCCAAGGCTCTTTTTCTTTTCTTATGCTGGTGTAGGAGAGCACTATGATAGCTGCGATGGTGATGTTGAACTGCACGTTGGTTGCCGATGTAAACAGTGAGTTGAGGCAAAACCAGTAAATCACGGCATGTTGCCATTGTTTGAGGGGCAGTTGCCGAATGGCGAAGAAGAGGGTTAGCACCAGAAACACTTCCCATAACGGGACACCCATCCAATCGGGCAGCAAGGCAAAAGGCGCTATAATGAGGCCAAATAACGGACCATAATTATTAACGTCGTGATAAACAGCAGGATATGGAGGATATAAAGGGAGTTTTTCGATTAAATGCCAAAAGACGTATTTATAAATGCGGTAGTTGTTGTGAATACCGTTTGTTAGCATCCTTTCTACTGCTACAAACAAACCCACTCCAACCCAACTCATTAACAGAATGCGGTAATCTGTCAGAAAAGGTTTGTGTATCCATTCTCGAATAAAAGAACTTGTTTTTTTTGGAAAAGAAATAGACGCATTAGACCTGCGATTCATAGTAAATTATTAATTTGGAGGTTTATTCGGCATAGTATCAAAGGTGCAAAGATATAGATAAATTGATAATTTGACTTTAGAGTTAATCAAAATTTATTCTACAAAAGTAAGCAGAAAAAATAAAGTAATTCTAAAGAATCAATTGTTTATTGATTATATTCAGAAGTTGTAGTAAATTCGGAAGATAAAAACCTCTAAATTTGTTCTGTAGAAATACGAAAGGAAGAGGCATGTAGAGAGGCATGCTACAAATTTAGGAGGATCGACCTTTACCGGCGAACCCAAAAAACAGCAAGGAAAGCGCAATAGAGAGATTCTACTGCCAAATAAATTGATTTATAATGGATTGGATTTTGCCCAACTAT
Source organism: Paludibacter sp. (assembly GCA_027364655.1). Taxonomy (GTDB): domain Bacteria; phylum Bacteroidota; class Bacteroidia; order Bacteroidales; family Paludibacteraceae; genus Microbacter. The sequence goes on from DAHXOX010000242.1 coordinate 7,763, forward strand.
CCTTCAAGGAGACAGTTCGATTAAAAATGAGGTGATCTTTCGTTGAATCCGGGTCAATGCTAAAATAGCCAATGCGTTGAAACTGAAAATTATCAAACGGTTTAGCATCTGCAAGCCAAGGTTCTACACGACAGTTATTAAGGACTTTCAATGACTCGGGATTCAATAGTTCACGAAAATCTTTCTCTTTTTCTTCCGAAGGGTTTTCGACGCTGAACAACCGATCATACAAACGCACTTCCGCCAACAAAGCGTGTTTTGCCGATACCCAATGAATGGTACCTTTCACTTTACGTTCGCTTCCCGGCAGCCCGCTACGCGTATCAGGATCATAAGTGGCATATACTTCTGTCACCTTCCCCGTTTCATCCTTTTTACAACCGGTGCAAAGAACAATGTAAGCGCCTTTCAACCGCACTTCCTGTCCGGGCGTCATTCGGAAATATTTCTTTGGGGCATTTTCCATGAAGTCATCCTGTTCAATCCATAATTCTTTGGCGAAAGGAGCTTCATGGCTGCCTGCGTCTTCATGCTCAGGGTTATTCACCATATCCATCATTTCTTCCTGTTGATCGGGATAGTTGGTAATAATGAGTTTTATCGGATCAAGCACGGCGCTGACTCGGGTTGCCGATTCATTAAGAGTTTCGCGTGCCGAATGCTCCAACAGTGATAAGTCGATAATACCTTCGTATTTGGTATATCCGATTTTATCGATAAAGTTATGAATGGCTGCCGGACTATAACCACGACGACGAAGACCACACAAGGTCGGCATGCGTGGATCGTCCCATCCTGAAACCAAGCCTTCTTGTACCAATTGCAGCATTTTCCGTTTGCTCATCACGGTATAAGTAATATTCAACCGGTTGAATTCGATTTGTCGCGGACGATAATCGTCTTGCTGCAATTGATCAATAAACCAGTCGTACAACGGACGATGAACTTCAAACTCTAATGTACAAATGGAATGAGTAACTCCTTCGAAATAATCCGATTGTCCATGAGCAAAGTCATACATGGGATACACTTTCCATGTGTAACCGGTACGATGATGCGGATGATCGGTGATGATGCGATACATCAACGGATCGCGGAAGTGCATATTCGACGAAGCCATGTCAATCTTGGCACGAAGTACCATCGTGCCTTGCAGAATCTCTCCACGGTTCATTTTCTCGAAAAGCGCTAAACTTTCTTCTATGGGGCGATTACGAAAACGACTTTCGATACCGGGCGTTGTGGGCGTTCCTTTTTGTTTAGCAATCTCTTCTGCCGATTGTTCATCGACATAAGCTAACCCGCGTTTTATCATTGAAATGGCCAAGTCCCATAATTGTTGAAAATAGTCGGAAGTATAATAGACATTTTCCCATTGATAGCCCAACCAACGAATGTCTTCCATGATGGCATCTACATATTCCACGTCTTCTTTCACTGGATTAGTGTCGTCGAAGCGCAGATTGCAAATGCCGCCATAGTTGCGTGCAATGCCAAAATCCATACAAATGGCTTTTGCATGGCCGATATGAAGGTACCCGTTTGGTTCCGGCGGAAAACGGGTTTGAATACGTCCGCCGTTTCGGCCTTCACGAAGGTCTTCTTCCACGAGTGCCTCAATAAAGTTAAGGCTTTTTGTTGATTGTTCGTTTGTTTCTGTCATATTATGATTGTTTTTGCTTTCTGGCTTAAGATTAATCTCTGTTTTTTATACAGCACAACCCCAACTCTATTAATATGTTCTTTCAAGTTTTCTTCATGAATTCTATCGTAAATCACCAGATCAAACTTGTAAGGCAGGTTGAGGTTTTCAATATCAATGGCGTTTTGTTACTTATCTATCAACTGATTATCTCTTTTGTTGTTCTTCATCAAGTTTGATTTGCAGCTCTTTCAAAAGGCTGAAATATTCATTCCCAAATCCAGTGAGGTGCTACCTCAACTTTGCTCCAAGTTTTTCTTGATACTGATTTATCAGGCGTTGCATAATATCGTCGATTTGCTTGTCGGTCAATGTCTTGGTGGCATCTTGCAGGGTAAAACTGATGGCATAAGATTTCTTTCCTTCGGGAAGATTTTCCCCTTCGTACACATCGAATAGCTGCACTTTTCGCAGCAGTTTTTTCTCTGTTTCGTAAGCGATCTTTTCAATCTCAGCAAATTGTACCGATTTGTCAAGCAACAATGCCAGGTCGCGTTTCACTTCGGGGAATTTCGATATATCGCCGAAGGTGACGGTTGTCTTTGCTGCTTCGCGCATCACATTATCCCAATAAATATCGGCCATAAAGACTTCTGCGCTTATGTCGAACATCTTTCGGATGGATGCTGAAACATTACCGATGATGGCTAACGGCATCTCTTTTTTGGTAGAGTAAATCAATCCATCGGACAACCAATCAGATTCGGTCATCGTCTTTTGCTGTAAGGTACGCAGCGAAATGCCCAAACGTCGGAAACTATTTTCCACATGTGTCTTCAGCTCAAATAGCGAGCTTTTTTCTTCATTCCGCACCCAGCTTTGATAGGTTTTATTTCCTGTAATCCAAAGCCCTAAATGCATTTCTTCCGAATAAGCGTTCAACAGGTCCTGGTCTTGGTTGGCATTTGCATCGTAGAAATAACAATTCCCGAATTCGTAAAATTTCAAGTCGGCATTCTTGCGATTGATGTTGTAGGCAATGCTTTCCAATCCGCCAAACAACAGTGTCTGACGCATACAGTTGAGATCGGAGCTTAATGGATTCATCATCATCACCAATTTGGAAGGCGGAAATGTTTGTGACGAATTGTAATAGCCCGATTTTGTGAGCGAGTTATTCATAATTTCATGAAATCCATTCGCTGTAAGTTGTTCGGCAATAATGTTTTGTAGTTGATGATTGTCCGGTTGTGGAAAATAGCTGATGGACGAATGCACGGTTTCGCCCGGCACGATGTTGTTGTAGCCATAGATGCG
>DAHXOX010000070.1 GCA_027364655.1 Paludibacter sp.
ATAGAGCCAAAGCATGATAAACCCTCCGGCAAATGCCACAAACACGCCTGAGAAATGGATTGACGAAGCAGTGACCGTTTTGAACTGAAAATAGAGCAAGAGAAAAATTAAAATCAAACTGATGGGAACCACGAGTTCCAACCTTTTGGTTGCGCGAATGTCCTGCTCATAGTTACCAGCAAATTTGTACGTCACATTGGCAGGAAGGGCCAGCTCGCCCGATTTAATTTTGGCTGCAATAAACTTTTGCGCATCTTGCACCACATTGACTTCCGCTTTCCCTTCTTGTTTGTCGAAGATAACGTATCCTGTCAAAAAGGTATTCTCACTGCGAATCATTTGCGGCCCTTTGGTATAGACAATGTCAGCAATTTGGCTTAATGGAATTTGAACGCCATTCATTGCCGGGATAAGAATATTTTTTATCTCCGCCGGCGTGGAGCGCAATTCACGTGCATAGCGTACCCTCACCGGAAAGCGTTCCCTGCCTTGCACTGTGTTTGTCAACGTCATTCCACCGATAGCAACCTGCAACACTTGCTGCACATCGTTAACGCTCATCCCGTATCGAGCCATTGCTTCACGGTTAAGCTTTATCTCAAGATATGGAGCGCCCACAGCCCGATCGTAAAACACCGAAGAGGCCTGAATGGACGGCACTTCTTTCAGAATACGCTCAAACTGAAGTCCCGCTTTTTCGATGGATTGTAAATCCGGCCCATATATTTTCAGTCCCATCGGTGCGCGCATTCCTGTCGACAGCATAATCAGCCGTGTTTGTATTGGTTGCAACTTTGGCGCTGAAGTCAACCCGGGTAAGTCGGTAACCTTTACAATCTCGTTCCATATATCGTTGGGATTTTTAATTTGCGGCCTCCATTGTCGGAAATATTCGCCGTGGCTGTCAGGAATCAGCAGCTTGGGATCAATATTTTTGTATCCGTTGATTTTCTCGTTATAGGTAGACCCATCTTTCAAAACAAAAGCGCCGTTTCTGTCAGTTTTAAACCGCATACGACTTCCATCTTTGTCCAACACGTATTCCGATTTGTAGTTAATCGTGTTTTCAAACATTTGAATCGGAGCAGGATCGAGGGCCGAATTCACACGTCCCCATTTGCCCACAGCCACATTCACTTCAGGAATACTTGAAAGCCGTTGATCTAATTTTCGGATATAATCAATGTTTTGCTGAATGCCGGCATCAGGCATGCTGGTAGGCATCAACAGAAAAGTTCCTTCGTCAAGTGACGGCATAAACTCCTGACCAATGCCGGGAAAGGTTTTGGCAATAGCCGTCCAACCCGAAGTTTGTTCTATCTTCCAACCAACAGCATCAAAACCTTCAGATACAACGCCAAAGACTTTATTAAATCCCAACCAGATGAGCAGTCCAAACAACAAAGTGACTATCGGAAGGGCCATAAATTTCCATTTGTTTTGAAGACACCACCGCAAGATGGGTTCATAGTGTCTGATCATTAATGAAAACAGTGTCAGAATCACGGCAATGATGCCACCCACAAACAAGAAGTTGACAAAGGCATTGTTAGAAGCTCCCAACGGCAACCATTCGATGGTCAGGTAATACAAAACAACCAACAATACGATGCCGATGTTGATATATTCAGGGAAACGTTTTCTTTTCTCCGGCCAACGGTGGGCAAACAGATTGTTTAGTCCAATTAACGATAGAGCAAGTGCAGCCGGTGTTCCCCAAAGAATGGTAAAAAAGAGACCTGCGACAATCAAGATGATATTCCAGCCATGCTTGATCTTTTTTCTGTCAAAACGTAACGAAAAAATAATATGCGCCAGCGTTGGCAGAACAAGGATTCCCAAAATAAACGAAGCAATCAGCGCAAACGTTTTGGTAAATGCCAATGGGTGAAATAACTTTCCTTCAGCTGCCTGCATAGCAAACACCGGCAGGAAACTTACCACAGTAGTGGCTAATGCTGTAACGATGGCCGGCGACACTTCCGCCATAGCAACAAGAATCACGTTGTTGACCTGATCTTTTGAAATATTCTTGTTTTCGGGCATCTCCAGATGCCGGATAATGTTCTCGACAAACACAATCCCCACATCGACCATCACACCAATGGCAATGGCAATACCCGAAAGCGCTACAATGTTGGCTTCGACGTTTAACCATTTCATTGCTATAAACGTCATCAACACCCCAATCGGAAGCAACCCGGACACCAGAATGGAAGCCCTGAGATTCATCATCAGGATAATGATGACAAGAATACTAATCAGGATTTCGTGCGAAAGGGCTGTTTGCAATGTGCCGATGGTTTCGCGTATCAACGTAGATCGGTCATAAAAAGGCACGATGGTTACCTTTGAAACAGATCCGTCTGCCAACTTTTTAGATGGTAATCCGGGAGCAATCTCCTTAATCTTTTCCTTTACATTATTGATGACCGCCATCGGATTTGATCCATAACGTGCAACAACAACGCCACCTGTTGCTTCCACGCCATCTTTATCCAATCCTCCACGACGAGTTGCAGGGCCATAAGATACATGCGCCACGTCTTCCACTCTGACAGGAACACCGTTTTTCGAGGTAACAACGGACTCCTTCAAATCTTCCAGATTTTTAATGTAACCCAAACCACGGATAACATATTCAACCCTGTTTAATTCAATGGTCTCGGCGCCTATATCGAGATTCGACTTACGCACTGCATTCATCACGTCCATCACCGACACACCATAGGCTTTCATAGCTGCCGGATTGATATCTACCTGATATTCCTTAACATATCCTCCGACAGATGCAACCTCTGACACGCCAGCAGCAGAAGAAAGAGCATACTTCACATAGAAGTCCTGAATCGTTCTAAGTTCCTGAGGATCCCAACCGCCTGTCGGCTTTCCTGTTTTTACATCCCGACCTTCGAGCGTGTACCAATAGACTTGTCCGAGAGCCGTAGCATCCGGGCCTAAAGTAGGTTGAACTCCGGGTGGTAATGTACCTGCCGGCAAAGAGTTGAGTTTTTCAAGAATTCGTGAACGACTCCAATAGAATTCGATATTATCGTTGAAAATAATGTAGATAAACGACATTCCAAACATCGAGGTGCTGCGGATGGTTTTCACTCCGGGTATACCCAACAAAGCAGTGGTAAGCGGATAGGTAATCTGATCGTCAATATCTTTAGGCGAACGCCCCATCCATTCTGTGGCAACAATCTGTTGATTATCTCCGATGTCGGGAATGGCATCAACCGGAATAGGATCACGCGGCAATAAGTTCGTTTGCCAATCGAAAGGAGCATATACAATTCCCAGCAAAATAAATGCTACCAGCACCAAAATGGTAACCAATCTATTTTCGAGGAAGAATTTGATGATTTTTTGTAACATGGAGATGAATTCTCTTTGCTTGTTGAAGTGATGATACAGTTAAGTAATATGAATCCTATAATGTCGTGTTTCGACTGCTGATCGTTGATTTTCTTTCTGACCTCATCCGCCCTTCGTCCACCTTCTCCAAAGAAGAAGGAAACTGGTTGCGTTTGTTTAAGCGAAACGTTGCCAACACAACATAGCGCCAATATTCTTTGAAAAGCAAAAGATTATTTGTGAGACGAACCTTTTTTGGGAGGAAACAAATAAAACTTCAAGTTTTTACGGAATACAATGATATGCGTCAAAATCAAGCCATACAGAACCAAGCCATTGGTTTTGTGGATTGCCATCAAGAAGTCGTTATCCACGCCTATTACCATCACAAAAATGGTAATAAATTGAGTGATTGCACTTATTAATAGAATAGTTAATGTGATTTGACGAACGATCTGAATAGGTGTTTTTTTACTCATAACGATAGAAATTACAGAATGCAACATACCATCATCCAATAAAGGTTCTTTCTGCGAAAGAATACAATGGGCTGTTGCATCATTTGTGTTAATTGTGGACGGTTGTCTTCACCGTGTCAGATACTGTCTTTGGAACAAGCGTCATGCCGCATATCGGGCAATTACCGGGTTTGTCACTAATTACCTGTGGGTGCATGGTACACGTGTAGATCACTTTTTGATGGTTAGCCTTTTCCGTTGTTTGTTGCGTGTTTTTGGCAGTTCCGTTGCAAGCTGCTACGATAAATAAACCGGCAACAACGGCGAGTAGAGCAAATTTCTTTTTCATTATAAAAGGAATTAAATGGTGTCGGATGAATATTGCATGTATTTTTTCATCCTTGATTTTGTTGAACGAACATGCTCGTTTTATAAAACTGAAAAGATTGTTTATTATAAATCTTTTCTTTATCCATGACGATAGCTTTATTTTTTCCGTAGTCTCAACGCATTAGAGATTACAGAAACAGAGCTGAAACTCATAGCGGTAGCTGCAATCATGGGGCTAAGTAAGATTCCGAAAAACGGATATAACAATCCGGCAGCAATGGGCACGCCGAGCACATTGTAGAAGAAGGCAAAGAATAAATTTTGTTTGATATTCCTCATAACAGCACTGCTAAGCTCCTTTGCCCGTGCAATTCCATTCAAATCCCCTTTTACAAGAGTGATTTCTGCGCTTTGCATGGCAATATCGGTGCCTGTTCCCATCGCGATTCCAATGTTGGCTTGTGCCAAAGCCGGTGCATCATTTATGCCATCGCCTGCCATTGCCACAATGTGACCTTGTCCCTGCAATTCTTTGATCTTTTTATATTTGTCATCCGGCAGACAATCGGCTTTAAATTCGTCTAAGTGTAATTCACCGGCTACCGCTTTGGCCGTAGTTTCATTGTCACCGGTAAACATGATCACCTTTATCCCCAACTTTTGTAATGCTTTTATCGCTTTGGCCGAAGTTGCCTTGATTTTATCGGTTACCCCGATAATCCCTTCTACCGAATGATCTAACAGTAAAAACATGACCGTCTGTCCCGAAAGCTGCCATTCTTCGACTACTTTCTTTTTATCGTCACTCAGGGATGCCTGAAAGTCTTCCAACAATCGTAGATTACCAAGTCCTATTTTTCCCCCTTTGTACAACGCTTGTACCCCTTTACCGGTTATGGACTCAAAATCATCTAATTTTGTCAACCCGATGTTTTTCTCCTTTGAGCCTTTCACAATAGCTTCCGCCAGAGGATGTTCACTATTGATATCAATCGAAGCAGCAAGCATCAGAATCTCTTCGTCGGTTAATGTGCCAAAGGATTTAAATCCGTTCAGGCTTGGTTTCCCTTCGGTGATAGTTCCTGTTTTATCGATGATCAGGGTGTCAACTTTATTCATTTCTTCCATTGCACGCGCATCTTTTACTAAGATACCCGATTGTGCTCCACGACCGGTGCCCACCATGATTGACATGGGCGTTGCTAATCCAAGTGCACACGGACAAGCGATAATTAATACAGACACTGCATTTACAAAAGCATAAACAAAGGCAGGTTGTGGTCCCCAGAATGCCCATATTGCAAAGGTGATTAATGAAATTGCGATAATGATTTGCACAAAATACTTAGCGACAACATCTGCTAATTTTTGTATGGGTGCTCTTGACCGGCTTGCCTCGTTTACCATCTCGATAATGCGAGCAAGCAAGGTATCGTTGCCTACTTTTTCTGCTTTCATCTCAAAAACAGTCTTCCCGTTGATAGTACCTCCCGTTGTCTTGTCACCTTTCGATTTATCAACCGGCATAGGTTCGCCTGAAATCATGCTTTCATCGATAATGGCGGTGCCTTCGGTAATTGTCCCGTCAACAGGGATTTTTTCACCCGGCTTCACCCTCAGTATATCGCCAACCTGCACTTCTTCAAGGGGTATTTCCTGTTCTTCGCCATTACGAATAATCCTTGCTACAGGAGGAATGAGATTAAGCAATCCCCTAATGGCCGAATTGGTTTTGCTGTGAGCTTTAAGTTCCATGACCTGCCCTAAAAGCACCAAAGTAAGTATCACTGCTGAGGCTTCGAAATAAAGATGAACATTGCCTTGTGCGTCTTTAAACTGTGCCGGAAATAACTCGGGAAACAAAAGTCCGAAAAGACTGAACAAAAAAGCCACTCCAACGCCAATGGAAATCAATGTCCACATATTCGGCGAACGTCTTCGAATGGAACTCCACCCACGGATAAAGAATTGCCAACCAGAATAAAAGACTACAGGCGTGGCTAACACAAATTCTATCCAATTCAGCCCTTTCTGTGAAATAATGGCATTGAGATGCAGAAAGGGAAAGAGGCCGGACGTGGCAATAATAAATACAGGAACACTAAATGCTACAGCAATCCAAAACTTTTTTGCCATTTTCTTATACGCTCTCTCCTCATCGCTTGTTTCAACCCGTTTTTCAGGAACCAGCGTCATACCGCATTTAGGACATGAACCTGGTTTATCGCTCTTAACTTCGGGATGCATGGGGCAGGTATATATAACGCCAGAAGGTCGAATGCTTTCTTCTTTGTTCAGATGCATGCCGCAAACCGGACAATCACCCGGGCTATCATACGTTTTGTCGCCTTCGCAACGCATGGGACAATAATATTTACCTGTTTGCTGTGCGTGAAGATGTCTCTCGTCCTGATGATGATCGTGATAAAGGGGAGTGTTCGGATTTTGAAAATCAGGTGACTCCATTTGCTTTTGCTCCCCGACAGGAACTAAGTGCATGTTGCAAACAGGACAATCACCCGGGCTATCATACGTTTTGTCGCCTTCGCAACGCATGGGACAATAATATTGCTTTACAAGTTTATAATCCATGAGGTAGTATTTTAGTAGAATTCAGAAAAGGAATGATGGCTTTTGAACTCCATCTGATTACGATTCAATAATTTTTTTCATCTCTTCGTATTCTTCCCTGCTGATTTCACCCTCGGCAAAACGCTTTTTCAATACATCGAGTGCTGATTTGTCGTTGTCGTTTTGTGAACGATTACTGTAATTTACGGCTTTGACGATTAACCATATAATGACAATCAATGCAGCAATGCCGAGAATCCAGCCGAAACCCATTCCCCATCCCATTCCGTTATATCCGTACATAATAAACCTCCTTGAAAATTTAATTTAGCACAATCTTTGCTTCATATCATCACTTAAAGTGATTCGATAACCCGTTCAAGTTTTTGTTTTATTTCTCCGGCTATTTTATTAAGTTCCTGATTTTCAACTGCCATCATCGAAGCGACCGGATCAACGGCGGCAACTTCAATTTCATTTTTGCTCAATTCCTGAATAATTATGTTGCAGGGGAGCATTGTGCCGATCTTGTCTTCCTGTTCTAATGCTCTGTAAGCAAAAGGCGGGTTGCATGCCCCGAGTATTTTGTAGCGTCGAAAATCGATATTCAGTTTTTCTTTTATCTTTTCATGAAGATCAATTTCCGTGAGAGCAGCAAAGCCTTCATTATGTAACGCCTCTTTTAATAAATCAACGACTTGATCAAAATCTGCGTTTACTGTCTTATTAATGTAATATTTCATTGCGAATTTAGTTTATTTCTTACAATGCTATTTTCGTGTCTTTTTAATTTATCATTATATGCTTTTATACAGCTACTATTCCTTCTTCGTCGGTTCTGACTTTATATACTTCATCGACAGGCGAAACTATGATCATTCCATCTCCTTTATAGCCGGTTCGCCCATTTTGCCTAATGATATCAATTATTTTTTGAACATGTTCGTCGGCTACTAAAATCTCGAGTTTAATGACTCTGTAAGCATCAATAAAGGAGTATTTCTCACTTAGATGCTCTTGTTCATGGTCGGAATACATGCCCGTACCTTCACAATCAACTATGGTCATTGAACAAAACCCATTGTTTCTGAGGGCATTATTCACTTCCGCGAATTTCCTGTGCCTTATATATGCTTTTATTAATTTCATTTTTCTGAACCAATTAATTAGAGTCTTTTATAAAGTCCTGCATCCTCTCTCAAATAACTGCCTTGATTTTTCTTGAAAGACATTGTTCTTGGCAATGCCTTTCAAGCCATAAAATCATTTTAGTGCTGAAGTTAATGTTTCGTGGGCATCATCTTCATGTGATCCATATTTCCTGACATCTTTTTTGCTTTCATTTTTTGCATGCACATTTGCATCATCTTAGGGTGTTTTGACATCATTTCGGCCATCTTATTGCACATAACTGAATCATGCTCACACTTATCCATCATACTGCTCATCATTTTTTGCATCATTTCAGGATTACTTTTCATCATGCCCATTGTATTGCTACTACCGCCCCCTTTGTTGTTTTTCATCATCTGATTGCTTTCTTCCATCATAATGGTTTGTTTATGCACTTTCATTGCTTGCATAAAATCCATCATAAGCGCATGATCCTTTAAAATGGTGTTGAAAATTTCCTTACGGGTTTCTTGGTTCTTCAAAAGTTGATTTACATTCTTACTTTGGCCGAAGCTATTAATTGCCACAAGGCTTATCAAAGAGAATATTAATGCTGTTTTTTTCATACATGTAATGTTTAAATTGTTATAAAGCTAAATTCAGCAACAGTGCATATGACTATTGTGTTTATCTTGCATACTAATCGGTGCTAACTTCATGTTGCAAACAGGACAGTTGCCGGGCTGATCGTAGGTCTTCTCCCTTTCACATTTCATTGGACATTGGTACCGTGTTTGCGGGTGACCTTGATTTTCTTCTTTATGTCGGTGAATGAGGCTAACATCGCCATTCAATGCAACGGGGCCTGTTTTGCCTTCTTTTCGTCCAAATCCCGCTAATAATTCTTTTAATGTTCTCATTGCGACTAATTTTTTAGAATTGTATATCGCAAAGATAGGGGGTGCGAAACAGAAATTCATTACACAATTCCTGTTTTGTTTTACATAATCATCCGATTTTGTCAATGGATTTTCTTCTATGCTCGCCACTCTTCTTAAAATAGGAAGGAGTAAAACCGGTTACTTTTTTAAACTGTCCCGAGAGATGCGCCACACTGCTGTAGTCTAATTCAAAAGCAATTTCACTCAGTGATTTTTCATCATACACCAGTAACTCCTTGGCCCTTTCTATTTTTAAGTTGATCAGATGATTTTCAATCGTTGTCCCTTCAACGGATGAATAGAGCGTACTCAGATAGTTATAAGTATGATTTAAATGACCCGATAAATAATCGGAAAAACTCGCTTTTTGTGCATCGGGATCATAATAAACATAGTCAATGGAAAGTTTCTTTATCTGCTCGATCAGCCGGCTTTTGGCATCATTCATAATTTCAAAACCCACTTCATTCAGTTTATGTTGAATGAGCTCCAGTTGTTCTTCAGAAACCGACGCATCCACTCGTACTTCCCCCATTTGCACAACAACGGCATCAGGAATGTCGGCATCGGCAAAAATTTTGGAAACCGCCATAATACACCGGTTACACACCATGTTTTTGATATAAATCGTCATACTATTTCGGTAATTACTTATCCTGTCATGAGATATTTCCGGTTATTAATGCACGAATAACCGTTCATTACAGGCTATTCCCTTTATCTGTGTAAGACATCTTATTTATCCTACTTGCGAAAGGGTATAAAGTTAATCCCTCCCAATACCATCATCAAGCACATAAAAGTTATCATTGACTAAAGATCGGTAACTGAGATTGAAAGAGCAAATTGCCTCAATGGCGCTATTCAATGATTTTTTTCATTTCTTCAAATTCCTCTTTGCTGATTTCGCCCTTGACAAAGCGTTCTTTCAACATGTCAAGAGCCGATTTTTTATTGTTTCTCTGCAATTTATTGTTGTAATTTACGGCTTTGACGATTAACCATACTATGACAATCAATGCAGCAATGCCGAGAATCCATCCGAAACCCATCCAGCAACCTAATCCATGAAATGCGTACATAATAATTCTCCTTTAAAATTTAATGATACATGAGTTCACTTCATTAAGTCATAAACCAACATTCAGCCACTAAGACACAAAGTCTCTAAGTTTCACAAAAGTATTGATCCGCTAAAAATTATCTTCGTGCATTCTTTGTGTCTTGGAGCCTATAGTGGCAGAATACATACTTTTTCAAGTGGACTCATACATCGGTTATTTACATCATTTCTTCAAAGGTAGTATCAGAAAAACAGAAGGATAGCAAGTTAACACTATTTAATGACATGAAGCATGAATGCCGGGTTCTCCAATGAAAAAGAAAATCCGGTATTCAATGCGTTAGCGGCATGTAATTAATTGCTGATCATTGGTTTTTCCTGGCTTCATCCTCCCATCGGGCACCTTCTCCAAAGGAGAAGGAAATTGGATTCGTAATGCTAATGCGGATATAAAACTTTTACTTCGATTGGCGTCTTATTGAGTAAATTATCATTGACAGGGCAACGGCTTTCTACTTCTTTAATCCATTTTCCCAATAATACTGGCGTAACCGCTGCATACGGTTTTAATTTTACCTGAATGTTTTTGAAGCCGGCACGCTCGGTAAATGATTTCCCAAACAATCTATCCGGATTTAGATTGCCATCCATTTCAATTTCAAGTTTATCTAATTTGAAGCCTAACTCTCCGGCAATGAGATGTCCCATGATATTTAAGCAACCGGCATAGCTTGCTAATAAATATTCTACTGGGTTTGCTCCATGATCGGTACCTCCTAATGTTGGTGGTTCGTCAATTACAATTTTAAAATTTCGGGCTTCAGCCACGAATTTAGTGGGATTTTCACTCATCCCTTTAATAGAGAAATTTAAATCTGACATAATTTATTTGTTTAAAAATGAATCCTTATTAATATATAATCCTCTCAAATTTTTACAGTAGTAAACCGTTCACGCGCCTCGTCTACAAACGATGTGAGGCTTATGGCCGTCCATACACATGCATTTTGGCATTTACCGCAACCCGTACAGGCATCCACATTGTTGAGCCAAGGAATAAATACGCCGGTGTTCGAAGTTTCGAGCATGAACAGGCATTTTGAAGGACAAACCGATACACATTCAGTGCATCCTTCGCATAGTTCGGGGCTTACCCATGGAAGAAATTTTTGCTTACACATCTTTATCCAATTAAATCCAGAATTGTTCATCAGGAGGTGTGGTAAATCCGGCACCAATTGATTTCTGAGTTTTGTAACAATAAACTCCGTAGCGACAAAATGCAAATGCAATGGTGAACAGCACGATGGTCAGTCGTAAAAAATAAGCGAATAGCGGTTGTTGTAAATAAATAAGGACAACCGATATAGCCCCACTTAGGAGTGCAGTGCTTCCGATGACAAGGATAATATAACTATCTATTTTTGTTCGTGTTTCAGCCGATATTTCAGCAACTTTTATAATGGTAAGCCATAAAACCCCTGTAGCAAAAAATGCTGCCAACCCAATACTCAGGATGGTCAATGCTGCGAATAAGGCTGTATCTTGTGAAATTAAAAAGTGAAAGGCAAAGCTCAAACTTGCAAAAGCAATGGCAATCCAACTGCTCCACAAAGCTGCAATATAATGCCAGCCCATATTCTTAATTCCTTCTGTACAACCTTTAAAAAGTATAACCGCTCCGATAAATGTTATTACTGGAGGAAAAGCCAGCCAAGAAATGTTACTCTGCGGTGAATTTGAAATCAACTGGATGTAAGCTCCTGACCAATTGGGTATCCACAATCCGAGAATAGCTGGAACTGCTCCCCATTCCAACCATTTCACTACTTTCTTTTTTGGCCATCGGGGTTCAATGGATCCGGTTATTTGTTGTTTTAAAGTTACACTCATTTTTTGAAGATTAGTTTGATTGGTAAAAATAAGTTTCAGAATCAACCGAATGATTGATTCTGAAACTTTGCTGTTTTGTATGAATAATGAAACAGACTTAACGGGGAGGCCCATCGTCCGCCCAACGGCTCGATTCAAATTTAAGCACATCATTATAATCCAGGTTGTCGAGTCTTAAACCTGCTTCTGGACCCGGTTTAGTAGAATAAATTTCATTCACTTCAACAAATAATTCGTTTCCAACAATGGATGCTTTCCCTTTAAACTGATAAGCTGCCCGAATGGAACCAATGCCACCGGGGCCTAATGATGCTCTGGGGTTTTCACTGATATTTTTTTCTACCAGTTGAACTTGTTTGGCACTAAGAATAAATTTCACCGTAGATTCGTTTATCACTGTTGCTTTATCAACAACAATTACCGTGGGGTTTCCATTTTTGCTGGCAGTACCAATGTGTGCACCAGTTCCTTCAAGCCAGTTTTTCTGACGAGGTGTAAGTTTTGTCATAATGTTATATTTCTGTATTGATTATATTTCCTGCGTGTTCCGACGAATAGTCGGTTATTTCATTTACTTTTAAAGCGATAACACCCCGTTGTACTAAAACAGGCGGTCTGATATCTGGTGGTACTTCCGATGGTGGTTCCTTCTCAGCCCAATTACCCCATTCTTTAAGTGCTTCCACAGCTTTCAATCCCTCAAATTCATAATCATCAGGCAAGCCTTCTTGTAAAATGGTGGCAGGGCCTTTGAATGACCATGTACGGCCATTAACGGGATGAGCAAGGGTAATAACTCCAATTTGGTTCTCGTTGAGATTCACTCTTGTTTTTTGAGCAAACATATCGGCAATAAGTATAAATTCATCTTTAAATACCGTGATAAAGCGTTCACCAACCGTGTTGGTATTGCCATCCAAACTGCTGGTGGTAAGGTGCACTACCACACCCCCTTTCCCTACAATTTTCAGGGCATCCTTCATTGCTTGATTCAATTTCATTCTTACTTTTGGTTTTAATTATAGATTATCTTTTCGGCTTTGATAATAATTACCCCACGCTGTGCAAATACTTCCGGTTTGGCCAGGTTGTCATCATCCAGTATGTTTTCTTTTCCCGTCCAGTTACCCCAATGTTCCAAAACATCTCCTGCGGTAAGGTCGTAGAACCTGAATTTTGCGGGGTGACCCCATTGGATAATATTACACGACCCTTCAATGGTTACGTTTTTATTGCTTGTTGGTAGTACAATTGAAATGAGCCCCTGCCGGTTTTCGTTAAGGTTTATCTTAGTTTTTTGAGCAAACAAATCAGGAATCAGAATATATTCATCTAAATATATATCGGTGTAGGGCGAAGGCATAAGATTAATATCCCCATCGAGGGATGAGGTGGCAAGGTAAACGGCTGTGTCGTTAATCTCTTTAATTTTTAAAAGCGAAACTATTTCTTCTGGCAATTTCATCTTTATTTTGTTTGATATTTATTTCTGATTTTTATATGTAAATTCAAAATCACAACTTGGATTTCCATCGAGGATACTTTTGCTTCGCTGCATTACAATGTTATCCGAAAATCCATTCAGGAAAGCCTGATCACGGCAACAACTAAGTGTTTCGCCCAATTTCTCAGAATTAAGTTGTTTGTAAAATTCTGCATATTGGCAACGTGTAATTCGGAACGTGAGCTTCGAATCAGATAACTTGAAATCATCTATAGTCAAAGAACCTCCTTCAGCAAGTTTCTTCCAATTTTTGGCATAGGTCAACAGGCTATTATCCTTTTGTTCTTTTTTGAATTTTCTGCCATTCTCAAAAGCTATTTTTTCTATTGACCCCCTGATATTTTTTATAATTTCAGCTTCATCATAAACAAAAGAAAGTCCTTCAATAACCGACTTTAATAATTGAGCTTCTATTTGGCGTTGTATAAAAATGCTGGGGTTACTATCGTTGTTGATCATATTGAAAATTGCATAATTTGGTTGTGCACAAAAGTAGCGTGAATGCTAAAGACGGACAATACCACACAAATGGTATTTTTCTCATACATAATAGTTACGTTTTCGGTATTGAAACAGGTTGGTTCATTGATTGTTGATGGCAATTTCAACCAAAATCCATCAAAAGATATGCAGATTTCTTTTTCAAATTGTCGACTACAAAATAAATTGGAGGGCAATGTTTTGTCGCATGATGGAAAAGTATCTATATTTGCACTCCATATCAAATGCAAAAAAATGAAAGTGAGAGACAGCGGGATGCCCGCTGAAACATTGTGGGATACTTTTTTTGATATTGATCTAATTTTATCGGAATTAGACATCAACGCTCAAGTCACTGATCTGGTTGAAATAGGCAGTGGATATGGAACATTTACCATTCCTGCCGCGGAATGCATTAAAGGCAACCTGTATGCCTTCGACATTGACCCTGATATGATTGCTATTGTAAAGCAAAAGTTGGCAGATGTGCATATCGCTAATGTAATCGTATCACATCGGGATATTTTGGCACAAACAACGGGGTTGGCTGATGACTCTGTAGATTATGTCATGTTATTTAATATTTTGCATCACGATACTCCAATGGACTTATTTACCGAAGCATACAGAATTCTAAAACCGCAAGGAAAGATCGGTATCATTCATTGGCGAAGCGATATTTCAAC
>DAHXOX010000257.1 GCA_027364655.1 Paludibacter sp.
ACTTTCAATTACAGCATGAGTTGGTGGAAATGGGGACGATGGCAAAAAGAAATCGACTGGATGGCATTGCATGGAATTGATATGCCCTTAGCGATCACAGGAGAAGAATATGTGTGGTATGAGGTGTATAAAGAAATGGGATTTTCTGATAATGAATTAGCATCGTTTTTTAGTGGACCGGCTTATTTTTCATGGTTTTGGATGGGAAATTTGGATGCTTGGGGAGGCCCGCTGCCTTTTGCATGGATGAAGAGCCATGCCGAATTGGAACAAAAAATTTTACGAAGAGAACGTGAGTTAGGAATGAAACCGGTGTTGCCGGCATTTACAGGACATGTTCCAGCTGCTTTCGCAAAAAAATACCCCAATGCGAAACTTAAAAAGGTCAATTGGAATGGCGATTTTGCTGATACCTATATTCTTGACCCTGAAGATCCTATGTTTGGTCAGATTGGTAAAAGATTTCTCGAAAAACAAACTAAAATTTATGGGACTGATCATCTTTATTCTGCCGATACCTTTAACGAAAACAGGCCTCCATCCAACGATTCATCTTATTTGGCACAAATAAGCAGCGCTGTGTTTGAAAGCATGAAGCAAGTTGATCCGAAAGCGATATGGGTGATGCAAGGTTGGCTTTTTTACGCTGATCAAAAATTTTGGCAAGCGCCTCAGATGAAGGCGTTATTGAATGCCGTTCCTAATGATCACATGATTATTCTTGACCTTTATGCAGAAGAGAATCCCGTTTGGAAAAAAACAGAGGCGTTTTATGGTAAACCATGGATTTGGAATATGCTGAATAATTTTGGGGGTCGAACAAGCATGTACGGAAATTTAGAAACGGTGGCTAAAGATCCGGCTGAAGCATTAAATGATAAAAATTCCGGCAAAATGGTCGGAATTGGATTAACAATGGAAGCTATTGAACAAAACCCAGTGATGTATGAATTGATGTTACACAACACATGGAAAAACAAACCTATTGACGTAGATCAATGGCTTCGTTCTTATATTCGCAACCGCTATGGCAATCTCGATCCATTTGCGATAAAAGCATGGCAAGTTCTTAAAAACACAGTTTACAGCACTCATGATAATATAAATGGGATGGCACAAACCGGAGCACAATCCATTATTACAGGACGTCCAACTTTCGATTCATCAACGGCTTGGACAAATACAAAGCTCAACTATCCGGCAGAACAATTGGTGCCTGCCTGGGATGATTTCATCAAAGCTATTCCGACATGTGGACAAAGCGATGGATTTCAATATGATATTGTGGATGTTACACGCCAAGTTTTAGCAAATTATGCATCGATACTTCAAAAGAAATGGAGGCATGCATACAAACAGAAAAACAGTAAAGATTTTAATGAATACAGCACTCAGTTTATCGAATTGATCAATGACATGGATAAACTTCTCGCAACCCGAAAGGATTTTTTATTAGGACCGTGGCTTTCAGATGCAAGAAGCTGGGGCACTAACGAACAAGAAAAGGCTATTTATGAGCGTAACGCACGAGACCTGATTACTTTATGGGGAGATTCAAACAGTACGTTGCACGAATATTCAGGTCGTCAGTGGAGCGGCCTTTTGTCTGATTTTTATAAAGTCCGGTGGCAGAAATTCTTTGCAGATGCAGATGCCGCATTGTCTTCAGGCAAAGAGATAAATATGTCCCGCTTTGATAAAGATATTTCAAAATGGGAATGGAAATGGGTAAATGAACATAAAGTTTTCCCTGTACAACCATCAGGAAACAGCATCCAGGTTGTAAAGCTATTGTATAAGAAATATCGGGGAATGATGTAGCTATATAGAGATATAGAAATTACCGTCAGTGAACACACTATTATATTTTACATACTAACAACAACTTACAAAGAATACTTTACTATGACATCTTCTTCCACCTCAGCGATTGCTGATCGTTTTACGGCGTTGGATGTTTTTCGCGGATTAACGATTTGCTTTATGATCATCGTGAATACATCAGGTAACGGAGCTACTACCTTTTGGCCACTCAAACATGCAGATTGGAACGGATTTACTCCTACGGATCTGGTTTTTCCGTCCTTTTTGTTTGCAGTCGGCAACGCGCTTAGTTTTGTCATGAAGCGATGGGAAAAAATGAAACAGTCGGAAGTGTTGATGAAAATACTGAAACGTACGGTATTGATTTTTGGAATCGGCTATCTAATGTATTGGTTCCCGTTCTTTAAGTTCGATGCTCAATCACACCTCATCTTATCCCCTATTTCTCACACACGCATCATGGGTGTGCTGCAAAGAATTGCCCTTTGCTATGGCATTGTGGCTTTGATGGTCTACTATCTGGGGCATAAAAAAACAGTTGTACTTGGAGTCATTTTCTTATTTGCGTATTGGGCAATTCTGGCACTATTTGGAACTCCCGGAGCTGAATATACAAAAACAGGCAATGCCGTGCTGCGTCTTGATACTTGGTTATTTGGAGTCAATCATTTATATATGGGCGAAGGATTTCCATTCGATCCAGAAGGAGTACTCAGTACCTTACCTGCCTTGTTCAATGTGATTGGAGGATATGTCGTCGGTCGATATATTCAACAAAAAGGGAAAAGTTACGACATGTTGGCCAAACTGCTGCTTGCCGGAGTAGCATTGCTCTTTATCGCTTATTGCTGGAATCCCTTGTTTCCGGTGAATAAAAAACTCTGGACAAGTTCATACGCTCTGTTAACGGTAGGTTTGGATTGCAT
>DAHXOX010000074.1 GCA_027364655.1 Paludibacter sp.
CGATTGATAAGCAGTAATTTGGTTAAAGGAATACGAACAGGACACACTTCAACGCATTTACCACACAAACTGCAAGCGAAACTCAAATGACCCATTTCGCTCATTCCTTTGAAAAAAGGAGTAATCACCGATCCGATAGGGCCACTGTAAGTAGTGTTATAAGTATAGCCGCCAATTGTTTTGTAAACAGGACATGCATTCAAACAAGCTCCGCACCGAATACATGAAAGCACTTCGGCAACCTCTTCGTCTTCGTACACCTTTGTTCGCCCGTTGTCCATCAAAATGACAACCATTTCTTCAGGTCCATCAACTTCGTCTTTTTGTCTCGGTCCTGTAAAAAGGGTGTTGTAAGCCGATACTTGTTGTCCTGTGCCCAAAGCGGCCAAAAGAGGTTGAAAAGTACCCAGTTGTCGCATTTTCGGGATCACTTTTTCGATGCCGGCAATCACTATGTGCAATTTGGGAAATGAAGTGCTCATCAAGGCATTTCCCTCATTTTCGGTAACAGCCACCGCCCCAATATCAGCAATTAAAAAATTGGCACCAGTCACTCCCACATCAGCTGACGTAAATTTCTTTCGCAACAAAGCTCGTACGTAAGCGGTTAACTCTTCGGGAGTACTATCGGCAGGCATCGCAAATTTTTCGTGAAAAAGAGTGGCAATATCTTCTTTTGATTTGTGCATAGCCGGTGTCACAATATGATATGGACGCTCTCCAGCCACTTGTACGATGAATTCTCCCAGATCAGTCTCAACCGATTCGCATCCAATTTGCGAAACTTCTTCATTAAACGAAACTTCTTCGGTGGTCATTGATTTACTTTTCACCAACAACTTAGCTTGATGCTTCATCAAAAGTTGTTTCACATGCTCTATAACTTCATGCGCATCGCGTGCCCAAAGCACCTTTGCGCCACGTTTGGAAATGCCTTCTTCAAATTGCAACAAATAGTCTTCCCAATGAGTCAACATCTCCCGTTTGATGTATGCTGCGCGGTCTTTTGCCAACGATATATTTTCATACCGCTGATAACCAAGTTCAACAGCGGCATCATACCGTGAAATATTGAATTGAATTGTTTTCCGGTGTCGCTCGTTAAAAGCGATCTTCGCGGCATCTTGATGAAATTGGGTCTTAGCTTTCAATTTTTTAATAAGAAGAGAAGTCCTGTCAGTGATGGTAATACTCCACAATGAAATCGGGTTCAAAGATAGTAAAAGTTTAAGGCGCTTACAAAAAAATCCGGCCACTTCACAGTGGACCGGACTCCCATCTAACCAAAAACCAAAAATTAATGAATGCGTGCCTTTTCACAAAGACTTAGTTATGTGTAGATAAACTCGTTGCATTCAAACCATATATTTATAAATCAATGAGTAAACTTTTACTACGCCATTTGTTCCTTTTGCTGTCAACATTATTTTTACCGGCGCACTATTGCTTTTCTGTAACGATCGGATGTCAAAAGAAATCACGCCTTGATTCACATTCGTCGAAAAATCACGGTAAGCATTATGTCGCAATTCCAAATAAACAGTACTATCAGCCGTAGCACCTCCAGATGTCAACTTCACTAAGCTGATGAGATGATTTTCACTTGAGCCATAATAAGTAAACGTAACATTCACATAATGGCTGCCTATCCAACACCCTGTCACATCAATCGGATCATTTCCAATGCTATTGTTCGTTGCTGTCGAAAAAGGAGTAATCGTTTTTGTCAATACGTTCGTTAAATCATTCAACCGAATTTTATAATTATAAGGACTATTCGGCACAATATTTTTACTCAATATCGTGTAATTAATCATTACACGTTGTGCATTGACAGGCACAAACGAACTCGCATCATTAACAAGAGGATCCAACACTGTGTCATTATCTAATCGCAACAAAAACGTATTACCAGACACCTGCTCCACGGTGGCCAAACTAACGATCATGTGATTGTATGACAAGCCATCCTCTTGATTGCATGACACCAACAAGCCCAATAAAACAAAGAACAATACAAAACTTTTCATCATCCACTTAAACTCTTTTTCTAATTAAAAAGATGAATGCAGGATGAAAACGTTGCACGTATTGGCATATTTATTTTTTTTTATGATAATAACACTCCCGTTTTTTGAAAAACCATCTGAACGGTCAGAGTCCTTTATTTGAAAATATCATTGTTCTCTGTTTTGATGTTTGATTCTTACTTTCAAATTACAATGACGAAAAACAAAAAGATGTCGTGTTTTGAAAAATCAGATATCCAAGTTGCCTTAAAACGAAATAAAATTGTAACTTTGTCGGCAATAAATCCTTGCTCTGGCATGGCTAAAACTCTCAATTTCCTATTCCATTTATGAAAAAAACCTCCATTTTTCTCTTCGGTAGCCTTATCCTGATTCTTTTAGTAACAGGTTGCACCACCACAGGAACATATGCTAATTTATTGAACGCACAAACAGTCACTATCAAAAACTATATCAAAGAAAACGGCATTCAGGTGACTAACACTCTACCGGCTTTTAACGCTTGGAAATCAAATGAATATTGTCTCACGCCAACAGGTCTTTATTATCATCTGATACAACCTGGAGACACTACCATTGCATCTGATTCTATTAGTGGTGGTGATCAAGTGGTTATTCGTTATCTGAAAATTTCTATTTCTAATCCCCCTGACACTGTTGCAAATACTTGGACAACTCTCAATGCTCCATATCCATATATCATGACCTTTAGAGTTTCGGGGGCAGAGCCACCAGCTTGGCAAGAAGCCGTTTCGTATATGAAATACAGTGGTGCAGAAGCTCAAATGATTGTTCCGGGCATGCTTGGCTTTTCTTCTGAACAAACCAGCATCATTCCTTATATCCACGTAATTAGCATCTTAAAACTACCAAGTCAAAATTAAACAATTGCTTTAATTTTTGGCGACAACTTAAACATCGTCATTTCTGTCTGTTTTTGCGTGATCTTTTTTCTGCTTTGTAAAGAAATGATGGCAAAGGTTTTTCAATTCTATTTTGAAATAAAACAGATAATGTATGACACTCATTAAATCTATTTCAGGCATTCGTGGCACTATTGGCGGCCAACTTGGAGAAGGATTAAATCCGCTCGATCTCGTACGTTTTACGGCTGCTTATGCATCGTGGATCATCAAAAGGTCTAAAGCCAAGGCTAAAATTGTTGTTGGACGTGATGCGCGTATTTCAGGCGAAATGGTCAATCACGTTGTTGTTGGAACTCTTTTAGGAATGGGATGCGATGTGATCGATATTGGTCTTGCTACCACACCCACGACGGAAATAGCCGTACAAATGGAACAAGCATCCGGTGGCATTATTTTGACAGCCAGCCACAACCCGAAACAATGGAACGCGCTGAAATTGCTTAACGAACGTGGCGAATTTCTTAATGCACAAGAAGGTGAAGAAGTTCTTCAAATTGCTGAATCAGGGAGTTACATCTTCACGTCAGCCGATGACCTCGGAAAATTAACGGAGGATAACAGCTATACTCAGAAACATATTGAAAAGGTACTATCCTTGCCTTTGGTGAACATCGAAGCAATATACCAATCCAATTTTACTGTTGCTATCGATTGTGTCAACTCAGTCGGTGGCATTGTGATTCCTGCATTGCTTGAAGCATTAGGAGTCAACATGATTGAAAAAATCAATTGTACACCAGATGGTCTATTTGCCCATAACCCTGAGCCCCTGCCCGAACATTTGACTCAAATTGCTGATGTATTAAAACAAGGGCAAGCTGATGTTGGTTTTGTTGTCGATCCAGATGTCGATCGATTAGCCATAGTATGCGAAGATGGTTCTATGTTTGGTGAAGAATATACGTTAGTTGCCGTAGCCGACTACGTATTATCTCACACGCCAGGCAATACGGTTTCAAACATGAGTTCAACGCGTGCCTTGCGTGATGTGACAGTAAAATATGGCGGCACATACTCTGCTTCTGCTGTTGGTGAAGTCAATGTAGTGGAAAAGATGAAGGCGACACAAGCCATCATCGGTGGAGAAGGAAATGGAGGTGTCATTTATCCAGAAAGTCATTATGGCCGCGACGCTTTAGTGGGCATCGCCTTGTTTCTTTCTCATTTAGCTACCAGCGAAAAGACTCCGACTGCTTTACGTGCCACCTACCCTTCCTATTTCATGGCAAAAAAACGAATGGAACTAACGCCAAAAATTAATGTAGACAATCTCTTGCATCATATCTCAGAAAAATATGCTGCTTTTGATGTAAGTACCCTTGATGGCGTAAAAATTGATTTTCCAAATAGTTGGGTTCATTTACGTAAATCAAATACCGAACCTATCATTCGTATCTACACGGAAGCTTCTTCTTCAAAGGAGGCTAATCAGTTAGCAGATCAAATTATTTCCGATATTACCACTTTTATAGCTTAATCTCATGGGAAAAATTGCACTCATTACCGGCATCAATGGTCAAGATGGCTCTTATTTAGCTGAATTTTTATTAGATAAAGGATACCAAGTTCATGGCATCATTCGTCGTAGTTCTGTCTTCAACACACAGAAGATAGAGCATTTATATATTGACGATTTAATAGAAGACATGCACAAAAATCGGAAGATTCAGTTGCATTATGGTGATATGACCGACTCATCAAACTTGATACGCTTGATGCAAGAAATTCGTCCCGACGAAATTTACAACTTAGCAGCTCAATCGCATGTTAAAGTTTC
>DAHXOX010000004.1 GCA_027364655.1 Paludibacter sp.
GGGAAGCAACAATGTACAAATGCCTTACTATCATGAGAATTATTAAATAAAAACCACAATGGAAAATCGCTTGCATTTGCCGGAACCCGCTTTACGCAGGTTACCATGGTATTTATCGTATGCTAAATTAGCATTAGAAAAGGGAGAAACAACCATTTCGTCAACACAAATTGCATTTGCTATTGGGGTTGATTCATCGGTAGTTGCAAAAGATCTATCATACATTGACGTTGCGGGAAAAACGCGTGTCGGATATAGTACCTACACGCTTATAGAAGTATTAGAATCTTTCTTGGGATTTACCCAAAGTCATCCGGCTTTCTTGTTTGGTGTAGGCCGATTGGGCGGTGCTCTTCTACAAGATAATGGATTACGTCAGTTTGGACTGGAAATTATAGCCGGCTTTGACGTAAAATACGAATTGGCAGGCACCAATATCAACCACATTCCCATTCATCACTTCGATAAAATGTGTGAGCTTCGGAGTAAAACAGGGGTGAATATTGGTGTTTTAACCGTGCCGATCAGCCAAGCGCAAGAAGTAGCTGACTTCTTGATTCAAGTACATTTTAAAGCTATTTGGAACTTTACTCCAATTCGGATTAAAGTGCCTGATGACATTGTAGTGCAAAACACTTCCATCTATGCTCATTTAGCCGTGATGTACAATAGGTTGTCTCAACTAAAAGAAGAATAACCCGATTTCTATTTCTCCGATTCAGTGTTGTCTCACTAAACAGCCACGAACATGAAAATTTTTGCCATCGGTTGGAACTATCTTGATCACAATAAAGAGTTGGAACATCACGATTTGCCTGCAATACCGACCTTTTTTATGAAAGCCGACACAGCCATTGTCAAAGACAACAAACCCTTTTTCTATCCTTCCTTTTCGCAAGAAATTGACTATGAAACAGAAATTGTGGTGCGCATTAATCGACTTGGAAAAGGTATTGATGAGAAATTTGCACCGCGATATTATGGTGAAATTGGCTTAGGTATTGACTTCACAGCACGTGATATTCAGCGACGACAACGCGAAACAGGTGGACCTTGGGAAATTTGCAAATCGTTTGACCAATCTGCTCCAATCAGCCACTTTATTCCTATCACACAATTCGATGATATCCAAAACATAAATTTTCATTTAACCATAAACGGAAATACAGTTCAAACGGGCAATACGCGCGACATGCTCTTTCCAATCAACCGCATCATAGCCTACCTAAGCCAATTCTTCACTTTAAAAACGGGCGATTTAATATTCACCGGTACACCTGCAAATGTTGGTCCTGTACATATTGACGATCATTTACAAGGATTTATTGAAAATAATTTAATGCTCGATTTTTGGGTGAAATGATATTTTGACTACCTTTGACGATTAAATTGTAGCTCAAAGTATGCACCATCGAGCCATTTTCTGGATATTTGCTTTTTTGTTCATCGGCTTTACACAAGTCTCTTTTGCATCATTACACACCTATGCAGACCACTCCGTCTTGATGCAGGGGAATTGGACAAAAATTAGAGTCCCTTCAACAGGATTTTACAAGTTAACATTTGATGATCTAAAAAAAATGGGAGTAACCAATCCTCAAAATGTACGTGTTTGTGGTTATGGTGGCGCTCAGCTACCCGAAGATTTCACAAAACCATTTATCGACGACCTTCCCGAAAATGCAATTTATATAGGGAATAGCTATATCGTTTTTTACGCTCAAGGGCCACTGAGTTGGCAATACAACTCCAGCCTAAAAAGGTTCGTGCATACAACTAATTATTATTCGAACTATGGCTACTATTTCGTATCACAAGGAAATACACCCGCCAAACGAATTGTTTTCACCCCAGCCGACACGACCACTCCCACCGTAACAGCCGATTATTTTTTAGACAGAGACCTGCATGAAGTTGACCTCATCAACTTAGCCAACTCAGGACGGGAATTTTATGGCGAAACCTTCAGCTATACCACTTCCTACACGTTTCCATTTACATTCGCTAATGCTGATACCCAACGAAATAGTTTTATAAGTACTGATGTCGTTGCCAATGCAGCTAACAACAGCAGCTTCACAACCACAATCAATTCACAAGCAGTAGGTTCCATCACAGTTCCG
>DAHXOX010000078.1 GCA_027364655.1 Paludibacter sp.
AAGGCATTCAAAAAACGTTTATGGCCGTTGGCAGCGACACCATGATCGCAGCGCTTGATGTCTATTCCAGTGTGAAACAAAACAAAGACAAAGTGCCCGGTTTGAAAGTAACGGCAGACGAAATGGGCGAATTCTTCAAACGCCCTCGTACCAAGAGCGATACGACAGTCAAATAAATACCGGCATACATAGTTATTAGTGAGGTCTTCTCTCCAAAGTGATGGCCTCACTAATTTATTTTCATTCAATAGGCTATAAGAACGGGTCAATTATGACTCAATCCCATAATAATATGCGATTTTGCCATAACGATATGACTCGGAGACATAATGATAAGACTCTTTGCCATATTAATATGGGTCGAAGCCATAATGAAATGTGATTTTGGCATAATAATATGCGATTTTGCCAGAACAATATGACTCGGAGACATAATGATAAGGCTCTTTGCCATATTAATATGGGTCGAAGCCATATCAATATCTGTTTTTGCCATAATGATATGCGATTTTGCCATAAATTAGTGTTCCCATTGCACAAAAGAGTGCGAAAAGGAGACTCCCGACCGTGAACGAGACACTCCGAAGTGTGTCAATGACACTCCGATTAAAGATGCGAATTGTAGCATCTGAATTTTATTAGCCTATCTTGTCTATTTTGTCAAAAACCGTATTAACTTTGTCGCAACAATAGTTTCATCGCCGGTTTATTTTCTTTCTTCCTTCATGCCAATCGCATAAAGTTTTACTATCAATAGGCGACGTAGTTACTTACTTATCTTAGTCTCTTTTGGTTTTGTTTGTCTTAATGCTATTAATATCCCCCACTTACTAAAACATGATGATTATGAAAAACAAGAGGTTTCTTATTTTTGGCACACTGGGTTTATTGCTATCGATTCCCACGATGCTTAGCGCGCAAAATGACATTACAAACTTATTCAAAGCAGGTGTTACCGACATTCAGACATTGGCACAGGGATATATCAAACCTGTAGGATATGGTTTTGCGGATGGGCTTGGAACCAACTGGTATAATACGGCAGCTACCCATAAAGTATTGGGATTTGATATTACGGTTGGTGTAGGTGGATTGCTTGTCCCTTCGTCTGACAAAACATTCAGTTTGTTAGGCCTGACAACGTTGCAAGCGCCTGCCGGTGTAACTACAGCGCCAACTATCGGAGGAAAGGGAGACGGCGTGCCATTAAAATTAGTGGAAAATGGAAAAACCATTGTGGAATTTACCACTCCTAAAGGAGTAACTCCTGTGATTCCGGCTGTGAATGCACAAATAACGATAGGACTTCCTCTTGGAAATGATTTGTCTTTTCGCTTCGTCCCCAATATTCACAACAACAGTTATAAAGTAGGTCTATGGGGCATTGGTTTGAAACACAATATTAAACAATGGATTCCCGTTGTCAAACTCTTGCCGTTTGACGCCGCTGTCATGGTTGGTTATACGCACGTCAATTTTGATTACAGCTTTAAGAACTCCATTATGCCTGATGATCTTGTTTCAGATCCTAACATGATAAATGAACCATCTGATCTTTCAATTTTTTATAATCAGGGCATGCGGTTGTCGGCGAACTCATTAATGGCTAATATTATTGTTTCCAAAAGGCTGCTATTCTTTACTCCTTATGTTGGATTTGGTGTCACCAGCAGTAATTTCGACTTTAACTTTACGGGCAATTACCCTTCATTGGGGGAGCTTGCCAGTAATAACAAATACAATATTAATACGTTAGTAGATCCCATTCCACTTCATTATTCCTCTTTTAGCCCGGGGCTAACGGTTGGTTTCAGGTTGAAAATCCTCTGGATATTTGCGTTTCATGCTCAATATACGTTGCAACAGTATTCCGCTGCATCCGTTGGCTTCGGCATAAATATTCGATAAAAACAAGGGTGCAAGTAAGATTGTACATGGCTTATCTGATACAGAAAATGTTCCACTTGTCTAAGAAACGGGAACATTTTCTGTTTTTTATTGGGTTATTTTCGTGTTATCTAAGCAGCATGACATACCCTTTTTTTGTCTTTAGGTGCTTATTTGCATCCAAATAATGCAGGACATAGAAGTAGGTGTCGGGATCTGCATTGTGCCCTTTATAGGTCCCGTCCCAGCCTTGGGTTCCCTGATATAGTAAGATGCCGAAACGGTCGAATATTTTTAGGTCAAAATTGGCCATAAAAATATCATTTATTCCGTCTCCGTTTGGCGTAAACACATTTGGAACAAAAGGCGTGACTTCGATGGTTTGCGAGGTAGTGCTGGTGCAGCCTGTCGAATCAATGATGGCTTTAAGCGTAACCACATATTCGGCAGTATCGCCATTAATTTCATACGCATGAGTTGGAGAAACCAAATCGGAATCCATCGTCCCATCCCCAAAATTCCATTGATAATGTACACCAACTTTAGGATTTACCTCGAATGTTACGGTATTTTTGCGGCTATCGATTGTATTCTTTGACATCAGAAAGTCTGATGCCGGAGGTGGCAAAACCTGAACATTGACTGAGTCGTTCACACTATGGCCCAGTGTGTCGGTAACCGTTACAAAATATTTACCGGCCATTGGCAAAGACGCTTTATCTAAAACAGGGAATTGCTTTGTAGAGGTAAACCCATTAGGACCTTTCCATAAAAAAGCAAATGGAAATCCTTGAGCGCCTCCTTTGGGATTGTCAAATAAGGTGATTGGGGAATCTTTGCATACCGGAGAGTTGCTCCCGATAGAATTTTTTAATGGAGCCGTTTGAAACGTACCCAAAAGAATATCATCAATGTAGTAATCATTTCCATTGATTTGTTGGTGCGTGTTCTGTAAATCGACAATCACATTGTTTGTGCTATCTGTCGCCGATATGCGAACAGGAAAATCAATGGAGTATGGAATCCAACTGCCTTCTTGGTCAAGTAGCGCTCCGGGTGATGAGTGATACATAGTGTTTGTAGTCGAGTCGGTTACATCCATGGCAAATTGAGAACTTTTATTCACCACGTAGATCCAAAACGAAAAACGATAGAGATGCCCCGTTTTCAACGTAACGGTTCGTTTGTATAAATAATTTAGGGTAATGCCGGCATTTACGACCATGACAGCCCCATTTGTGTTTCCCGTATGATCGGTTGTGTAAGGTCTTGCTCCAGTAGGCGTCAGGGAGTATGGCGAAGTAGAAGTCCAAAAGTAAAATGGAGGATGCTCGTCGGCTATGTGTCGGGGATCGATCACGGCATAATGGTTATCGTTGATAACGATGTCGTTTTGTGCAGTGCTGGTTGGATCGGCAAAGGTATAACTTCCCGCCGGCATATAAGGACACGGAACTCGTGTGATATGTTGTCCGAAATCGTCAAAAAAGATGGTATCGTTGAACACAGTTTGACTGTGCAGCGTAGAAACCGATAGCACAAATGCATATACGACAAACAGCGATTTCTTAATCCGGTTTTGCATAAAAAGGGTTCAGCTTTATCACTTCATTGGCAAGGCAAATGTAGCAATTTGAAGTCATATTCAAGCTGACTCAATACAAATTGTAGAATCCTCGCCAGTTATGCTATGTTT
>DAHXOX010000033.1 GCA_027364655.1 Paludibacter sp.
ATGGGTTCCAATTTGTTTCCCAAAGAGGTTGTGGCCAATCAAGAGTGGAACATTATCACCGAATTGTGTAAATCTTCTTTTGTAAGTATTGAAAAGGCAAAGAAATCCCTATAAATTGCGGTATCGTTAGCTGAATATCTACCATAAATATCATTATCATGAATAAACAAACTGAAGTTGTTGGGGAAATTGGCCGTTATCGATGGCTTATTATTAGTCTTCTACTGTTTGCTACAACCATCAACTATATGGATCGTAATGTGATCAGCTTCTTAAAAGAATATTTTTGTTCGCCTCAAGGATTTGGATGGTCAAATACTGATTTTGCTAACCTGACATCTATTTTTACGGCTTTCTATGCGGGTGTTACCTTGTTTTCCGGAGCACTCATCGATAAGATCGGTACCAAGTTAGGATTAGCCTTTTCGCTTATCATCTGGTCACTGGCAGGTATTGGAAATGCTTTTGTGGGTAAATTGGTGGGAATGCACATGATGATTCGTAGTGTGTTTGCAGTGGGTGAATCAGGTAACTTTCCGGCATCCATTAAAACTGTTGCAGAATGGTTTCCGAAAAAAGAAAGAGCGTTGGCTACCGGTATTTTCAATAGTGGTTCTAACATTGGAGCCATGATTTCTGCTTTGTTTGTGCCTTGGTGTTTATTGTTTTTTGGAGCTGACTTGGGATGGAAAATGTCCTTCATATTGACTGGAGGAGTTGGTTTTATTTGGCTTATTTTCTGGTTTTGGATTTACGACACACCTGCTAAAGCAAGAGAAAAGGGCGTTTTATCCGAAGCTGAATACAATTACATTCATAGCGACATTGACGAAAAAGAAGCCGCTGCTGCATCGATTGCCGCAGGAAATCCTGTTAAAGTTTCATGGTTCAAATTACTCACCTATAAACAAACGTGGTCGTTCGTTGTAGGAAAATTCATGACAGATGGCGTGTGGTGGTTTTTATTGTTTTGGCTACCGGATTATTTGACGAAACAATTTGGCATGACAACCCAACAAGTGATGTGGCCTACCTTTATTGTCTTTGGGGTTGCTATTGTAGGTAGTGTCTTTGGCGGTGGTGTTCCTCTGTTTTTTATGAATCGCGGATGGCAAACTTACAAGGCGCGTATGACGGCCATGTTTTTGATTGCGCTCTTTCCACTGTTATTGATCACAACTCAATATTTTGGTAATGTGGCTCATTTTGGCTATTATGCCTCTATTTTAGCTATTACGGTTATTTCTATTGGCGCTGCAGCACATCAAGCATGGTCTGCTAATTTGTTTACCACGGTTTCGGATATGTTTCCTAAAAAGGCTGTTGGTGCTATAACGGGAATAGGTACCGCAGCTGGAGGAATTGGCGGTGTTTTACTACAAAAACTGGCAGGTTGGATGACTGATTTATACGCTGCTCATCCGGCAACAGCTTATACTATTTTATTTGCCGTGTGTGCTTCTGCTTATTTAATTGCTTGGTTGATTATGAAATGGTTAGTGCCGAGATTTCGTTTAATTACCGATCTATAATACCTCTTTATTTGATAGAGGAAGTGAACACTTCGTGCTACTGCTAAAAAACGCCTCCGACAAGTTGATTGTTGGTGGCGTTTTTGCTTTGTTGTATGTATGTCTCCGTTATTGGAATCGCACAATATTGTATATGAATGTTTTCTGTGTAAGATGCCGTTTATGGCGTTATTGTTCGTTTTTCTGAACTTCATTGTATCTGAAACAGTTTACTGTGTGATCGTTAATCATGCCGGCGGCCTGCATAAAGGCATAACAAATGGTAGTTCCCACAAACTTAAATCCATTTTTCTTTAGCGATTTACTCATTGCATCGGATTCCTTTGTGCTGGTGGGGATATTTGTGTGATCGAGCCAGTGATTGATAATAGTTTGATGGTTTGTGAACTGCCAGATATAGTTGTCGAAACTGCCGAATTCTTTTTGCAATCGCAGAAATGCTTGTGCATTGCTGACGGCAGCCCTTATTTTCATTTGGTTTCGGATGATCCCGCTATCCTGAATCAATTTCTGTATTTTATCTTCAGAATAGTTGGCGATAGCGTTGGTATCAAAATTATCGAAGGCTTTTCTGAAATGATCGCGTTTTTTTAAGATGGTTACCCAGCTCAATCCAGCCTGAAAAGCATCTAAAATCAAAAATTCAAATAGTTTTGTATCATCATGTAGTGGCACTCCCCATTCGGTATCGTGGTATATTTTATGCCACTCATTATTGCTTGCCCATGGACATCTTATTTTTTCCATTGTGTGTAAAACTGCGATAAAAGAGTCATTATTCTTTCTCAAACCAGATATCGTTTCTCTTTCGTATTGTCAAATGTTCTGATTAAACGGCAAAGTAGGCTTCTAATTCTTTCAGCGTATCGGTGTTGGTTTGAAGGTCTTTCACCATATCTCCTTTTTCGAGCACCACTATGCGTTTGCATACTTCGGTGATGTGATTCAAATCGTGACTCGATATGAGCATGGTAATTTGTGATGCTGCCTGCAGGTCGTTGAGGAAACGTTTCAAACGGATTTGCGATGAAGGATCAAGGGCGGTGAAAGGTTCGTCGAGAATCAATAGTTTCGGTTCTCCAAGTAACGCCGCAGCAATGCCAATCTTCTTTTGATTTCCTTTTGAGAAGTCGCGGATCATCTTTTTGGTTCCCAAAATTTCTCCATTAAAAAAATCCTGCATCGACTCCATAAAGAGTGCGATATCACCTTCGGACTTCTGATAGAGTTTCCCTACAAAATTGAAATATTCTCTTGGTGTCAGAAAGTCAATTAAAAATCCTTCGTCGAGAAACGAACCTGTGAAGGCTTTCCAATCGTCATTGCGCGCCACTTTTTGTCCATCTATGTGTACTTCTCCCGATGTCGCTTCAATCAGATCGAGAATCAAGCGGAAAAAGGTAGTTTTTCCTGCTCCGTTATTGCCTACCAACCCAAAACTTTCGCCTTGAGGAATGGATAGTTGCTGAATGTTCAACACGGTAATCCCGTTGTATACTTTCTGGAGGTTGGATACTTCAATCATGAGCGTAAAAATATAAGGTGAAATATTGGAAGTGTAAAAGGATAAAAATTGAGTAACACACGTTATCTCGTATTTTTGGCAATGCTTATCATATCGTAGTATGTTTGGTTATTCTTGTTCCCGAAAGCCTTCGGCCAGTTTGTATTTTCGACTGTTAAACTGGTTGATACAAACGGTAATTAATGGTTTGCGCAGTAAAATGCCGGTCAACCCCAACAAAGATACGGTCCATAGTGCTACTGACAGGGAGGCAACCCATGACAGAATGCTGACAAGCAACATCGGGAGAAACATGATGGGGAGCACAATCAGAAAACTTTTATAAGTGGTTCCCTGATAATTCATAGCCGACGAACGCGACAAATCCACACGTTTTGTATTAAACGTTGAGAAAAACAGCAACAGAAAAATATTGACTCCCGAATTGAAAAAGAAAGCGGCTATGTGCATGTAGATAATCTTCGATCCAAAAAGAAAATAGGGTGTTGTCAATACAAAACAAAGGATATTGAAGGCCATCATCAAATAATAATTGGCTGTGATATACGAGCGGACGGGAATGTTTTTTGTCATCAAACTGTCGAAATGATTGCTATCCCAGCTTACAGCCCATTGTCCGTACATCAGCATCAGGATGCCGGTCATAAACACAGCGATGAAAAAGAGCATTCCGTCCCCATTGGAATGATGAGTGTAGAAAAGTAGTCCGTAGAATAGAAAAACTGCTGAAGTTAAAAGTATTGTCCTCGTTCGTTTATGCCTCAACATGAGTTTTATTTGGAGTGAGATCAGTTCGCCGATGATACCGAAGCGATTTAAGAAGGAGAAGTCGGCTGTCGAAACCTTTGCCCCTTTTAGTTTTTGATTAAATCGCTCAGGGTAATAGTTTTGAAAAAAGAATCTTTTGTTCAACCCGAAAGCTAATATCGCAGCAGCCAGCGGAATAAGCATTCCGAAGGGATTTAATATGATAAATCCAAAAACCGTTTTGGAAACAGCAAAGAGTGAAAATAGCTTGAGGTATTCTAATGCTGCAATGCTTGCCAGAACAATTAGTATTGACAAAAATGCTAAAATGCTTGATCCGAATTTGCGTTTAAGAAAAGCTGCCGTCAACGAATCGAACCAGATGATAAAGACAAAACTCACTACAAACCGAAAAGCAATGAATCCACTGTAATACCCCGCTACTGACTTTACTGCAAACGGTATAACCACTAACAATGTAAAGTAATTGATAGGAGCAAATATTGGTTTTAACAAAAGAAAATTGACCAGAGCGGAACGTTTTATGGGAAGTGTTTGATAAAGAGGCAGGTTAAATGTATTGAGTTGCTGCATGATGAAACGAATGGTCAGTGCCCCCAATATCAGGTAGAACATTGCTCCGTTAACCATTTCCATCGGAGAGAGTGAAGTCTGCGCTTTCTCGAGCATTGAGTTCAAAGAGAATCCCAAAAACAGGAATACTATAATGATATACAAAGCAAAGATGCCCAGAAACAAGTTTGCCACCATATTCTTGTAGAATCCGCGCGACCGGATACTTTTCTTCCACTCTTGTTTTATTAAATCAAGAATCAACATAACTATATTTTTACATCTTTTGAAAAGGCAAAGATAAATCAAATCATGGCATAATAGAGAAATAAGCAGGATTTATTTCACATATTCAAGCTGCTGTAGCCAATTTGAATTTGGTCACGCAAAAATGATAAATGAGTTTTGGTACTAGATAGATAATTTCAGTGTATAATACTGTCATTCTTAATCTTATCTCATCAATGCAGAAAAATAGTCGTTTTGTAGTTACAACCAGCAATTTGAATATGGAATTTATCAAAACAATGAGGATCCTTGCCAAAGTTCAAATGGAGGAAGTTGTTTGTGCATTTTTATTTACCTTTGGTGCATGTTTTTCTTTTTTGATAAGGGAATGAGTTCATGTATATAAAAACAGCTGCCGTTGTGTTGCATCGCCTTCCTTATGGTGATCGCTCGTCAATTATTGCGTTCTATACTGCTGAAAAGGGACGGATTGATTGTATGGTATATGGCACGAAAGGGCCTAAAGCAGGCTTTAAACGTGCGTTGATGGAACCATTGAGCTTATTAGAATTGGAATTGGAAATTCTTCCCGGTCGAGACCTCCATCGCGTTGTTGAAGCAAAATCATATCCATCAATCACATTTTTGGCTACTCATCCTGTTAAAAGTGCGTTGGCGTTTTTCATCGCAGAGTGTCTATATCGTATTTTTCGCGAAGCACAAGTTGACAGAGCTTTATATATGTTTTTGGAAAATTCAATCTCCACATTAAGCAGAGCAGAAACAGGATTTGCCAATTTTCATTTAGTGTTTTTGTTACAAATGACGCGATTCTTAGGTTTTTATCCAAATTTAGAGTCTGTTTTTCCGATTGCCTTTTTTGATATGGTGAATGGCGTATTTACTCCTTCAAAACCGCAGCATACATCATTTCTTAATCCGACAGAAAGTCAATTGTTTCAAAAATTGATGCGTATGGATTATGCTAACATGCACTTGTTTGAGTTTTCACGTCAAGAGCGTGTGTTGATTTTGGAGCAAATTCTGCATTATTATCGCATTCACTTACCTGAATTTGGATCGATTCATTCTTTAGCTGTTTTATCTGAACTTTTTGATGCGTGATATTCTTATCTTTGCAAGTGTATTTATCCTTTGATTAATCCCATAGTGTATAAGGGAATGTAGCTAACTCTTAAAAATCAATGTATGATGCCGAGATATATTCGTAAACCATTTACTTTCGACCGTGTGGTTCGTTTAGTATTGGGGTTGGCTATTTTGTTGGTGGTGTATTTTCTCCTGAAAAGATTGAGTAGTGTGTTATTGCCTTTCTTTATTGGCTGGCTTTTGGCTTACATGATTAATCCATTGGTCGATTTTTTTCAACATCGCTTGCGATTACGTAATCGTGCGTTGTCAGTTTTTGTAACATTGTTAGTGTTGTTTGCCGTTTTTTTTGGAATTATCTACTTGCTTATAAATCCTGTTTCACAAGAAGTGCAACGTGCAGGTGATCTCATACAGAGCTATTTGGTCGATCCGCAATCACATGCGTGGCGTTTGACGTTTCTTCCCCAAACGTGGCAAGTTTATCTTCAATCGCATTTCTCATACCAAGATATGGAAAAATTGTTGAGTAGCAACACGTTTATGGAAACTTTCAGCAAAATGCAGCCACATTTTATCAATTTCCTATCGGGCACGTTGCAATTTTTATTAAGCTTGATCGTCGTATTTGTTGTTTTCTTGTATGTAATCTTTATCTTAATTGATTATGAAAGAATTACAAATGGATGGAGTAAAATGATTCCGCAGCACTATCGGCCATTCTTCGAAGGGTTGTTCGACGATTTAACACAAGGTATGAATCGCTATTTTCGTGGACAAGCTTTGGTAGCTTCTTCAGTAGGTGTAATATGTGCTATCGGTTTTTCGGTGCTTGGTTTACCTTTAGCAATTATCATGGGTTTGTTTATCGGACTTCTCAATATGATACCTTACATGCAATGGTTTGGATATATTCCGGTAGTGGTGTTGCTGGGATTGAAGTCTGTTGAAACAGGACAAAGTTTCTCGCTTCTTCTTTTTGGTTTGTTGATAGTGGTTTTGATCGAGGAGTTTATTCAAAACATTTATTTGATTCCTAAAATTATGGGGAAAGTCACTGGCCTTAAACCGGCATTGATTTTGCTTTCTCTGTCTATCTGGGGATCTTTGTTGGGAATAATCGGTATGATTATTGCTTTGCCAATTACCACATTAATGATTTCTTACTATAAACGTTATGTGTTAGCTAATGAAAGCACGACGGATTCGCCTGATGCTACAAATGAAACATGATTCCGAATGTAACTGAGATTACCTGGTTGCTTGAGCTTCCAAAATAATCTGTTGTTCGGTCGGGAAATATATCGCTCAATCCGTAACTGTAGCGTCCTTCAAGAATAAAATTTAAAAGTCGTGTGTGAAGTTCGAAACCAGATCCTGCACAAATACCATAATCGAATCGTGATGAGATTGCCGAAGTGTATTCGGGATTTGTTAGGGTAGTGAGGTTCGTAATTGGTTTCTCGGATAATAGGTAGCCAATTTTTGGGCCAAGATTCAAAAACCATCCTACTTTACCATTCGTAAAAAAATGTGTCATAATCGGCATTTCCACATAATTCAACTGTCGTTGGTAAAAATTTCGTCCGGTTTGTTCTTTCCACCCTCGTTGTGAATAGTTTACCTCCACTTGAAGCCCAAAGTGTGGTTCCGAGACAAAACAGCCTGAGATGCCTCCTGTATATCCGAAAAGATTGGATTGTGTTATTTGCGGATAAAAGCTGATGCTCGAAAGCGTTATCCCGTACGTGCCACCTATCAGGAAATAGGGGCGAAAAGGCGTTTGTGCGGACAAAGTACTTTTGCTCAGGATGTAGCACACAAGAACAAGCGGAAGTAAATAGTTGGCTTTGAATTTCACGATGCGATGATAATAATTACTGATAAGTGAGTATGAATTAAATCCTTATGGAATATCAACGTTGGCATTCGTTTTGGGTTATTTTGTCTGATATAAGCGTACAATTCCTTGATTGGTTGTATAATAAAGTAAATTCATATCTTCATTAACCCATCCTCCGTTTGCTCCTATTTTGTGAAAATGAAATTGGGATTGAATATTATCCCCATTAGTTAAAGCAAAATTTTTGATCATTCCACCGACTCTAACATGTGTCCATTCGTCGATAAAATAATTTGCCAAGTCGTAGCCTAATAAATCGTAACGCATACTATTTGTTAGGGCATCCCGAGTTCGGAACCATTGATAATAATCATTGTCATATTTGTTCAGCTGTGTTTGGTTGCTTATGTAAAATAGTGACGAATAATATAGTCGGGGGAAAATGCCTTGTTCAGGTTCCCAGTCAGGGAATCCGTAAATTGACAGAGAGTTGTCACGACGTGCAATTTCTCCTAAATTACGTAAATAGGGTATCACATTATCAACATTGTCATCGCCCAAAACGATAAGATTTGGTTTGATATGAGAAAATTCTGCTTGCAGTTTTTGCACGTTTCCTCCGGTGAGGGTGGTATTTTGGTAGGGAATATGCAATTGGTTGAGTTTTTGGCGTAAACATGACACAAACATGACACCCAAATTTGTAGGATCCGTTGTTGTGTCGAGATTGCCAATGATAATGTTTTTGTTTTTAAATTGTTGTGTAAAAAGAGACGCAGCCTCTTCGCATTGCCATTTTAACGATGGATTGAATTGAATTAAATAGGGATTCGAAACTATCTCGGGGACTTGGGAGGAAAATGGGATGATGGTGTAAATTTTGTGCGTTTTGGCAAATGACGCAATAGTTTGTACTTGACCGGCATAAGCTGGTCCAATAATAAAATTGACATGCCAAAGCGGACTCTCATTCGTTAGCAATGGAAGTAACGTATGGCTGTTTTTTTCCACGTCGTATGTATGTAATTCGATAGAGATTCCTTCTTTCTTTGCTTTCAACAATGCCATCATGACGCCTCTATAAAAGTCAACAAATTTGTCGATGGTTGCATCTTCATTTGTGCCGTCAAGTGAAAAAGGAAGTAAAATTCCAATTTTAATCACTTTCCCATTTTTTGAAAGCGGATGCGTAGTCGTGTTGATCTCTTTTTCAATGGTTTTTGTCGGTTGTTTGATAGTTTCCTCCGGCTTTGAGGCTATGGTCGTTTCGTTAGTTGGAATCAAAATCGTTGATCCGGTTTTAAGTCCATTCATGGATGGGTTGGCAGCTTGAATGGCATCAACCGTGACATTGTATTTTCTGCTTAAGCTATACAATGTTTCTCCTGCAACAACCTGATGTGTTATTGTTTTTGTAGTGGTTTTGGAGATCGGTTTTACTGTATCTTTTTTTATAAGTGGAGCTTGTGGTTGTTTGATAATTGCGCTGGGATGAACTTCTATCCCTTTCGGAATTGCAGGTGGAATGAGTAATGTTTCTCCATCGCGGATTCCTTTTTCGGCTTGTGGATTTAGCGCTACAATAGCATCTATAGTGGTGCCATAGAGGTAAGCTATAGAATAGAGGGTTTGCTTTTTTGTGACAACATGTTTTCGAAGTTCGGTTGATTGTTCGTTGATTGGAATTTTAATCTGTTGCCCAACTTGCAAAGCATCTGTAATGGATGGATTGCACGATAAGATGTCGGCTTGTGAAATATTGAATTTGCGGGCAACACCAAAAAGACCTTCTTGAGGTTTTACTGTGTAAAGATAATACCGTTGCCCATTCTCTTGAATAACAGGATAGTTTTCTTGTTGCGCTGTGGCTGAAAAGAAAAGCAACAATGCCAACAAGAAGGTTGAGTTAAATCGAATAGAGTGTTTCATCTTGCATGTTGATTAAATAAGCTCGATATGGTGTTTGCAAAGATATGATAAATTCAATGAATGCGTGCTTAGACAATGTATTCGATGAGTTGTTCATGGGAAACTACTTTTTGCTCGCCGCTTTGCATGTTTTTTAGTGTAACAACGCCCTGATTGATTTCATTTTCGCCAAGGATGACGACCCAGGGAATGTTTTTTTGGTTTGCATAGTTCATCTGTTTCTTTATTTTTGTCGCTTCCGGATAGATTTCTGCATTGATACCGGTTTGGCGAATGGTATTCAATAATGTGAGCGCTATCGCTTGTTCCTGCAACCCAAAATTGAGGAAGAGCACAGCCGTATTTTCGCTTACCGTTTCGGGAAACGCATTTAATTGAAGCAAGACATCATAAATACGATCGGCGCCAAATGAAACACCAACGCCTGACACATTTTCTAGACCAAAAACGCCGGTTAAATTGTCATATCGTCCTCCACCACTGATACTTCCTATCTGTACATCGTTTGCTTTTACTTCAATGATGGCACCGGTATAATAATTTAATCCTCGTGCAAGCGTTAAATCCAGTTCAACTTTGTTCTGAATCGAAAGCGGTTTTAGCCATTCAAAGATGGTTTCTAATTCGCTTATTCCTTGCAATCCTATTGGAGACGCAGCTAATGCCATTTTTAATTGTGCCAATTTCTCGGCATTGTCGCCTTGCAACAAAAGTATGGGCTGAAGTTGGTCAATGGCTGCTTGCGTGATGCCTTTGGTTGCCAACTCTGCGTTGACGTTGTCTAATCCGATTTTGTCTAATTTATCAATGGCTACGGTAATGTCGATAATGTTTTCTTCGGCTCCTATAATCTGTGCGATGCCACTGAGAATTTTGCGGTTGTTGAGTTTAATGGTAACGGCAATCTGTAATCGACGAAAAACTTCATCCACCACTTGTAAGAGTTCTACTTCATTCAGCAATGAATCGCTTCCTACCACGTCGGCATCGCATTGATAAAATTCGCGGTAACGTCCTTTTTGTGGGCGATCTGCTCTCCAGACAGGCTGAATTTGATAGCGCTTGAAAGGAAATGTGATTTGATCACGGTGTTGTACCACGTAACGGGCAAAAGGGACTGTTAAATCATATCGTAATCCTTTTTCTGCTATTTTTGCTGTGATTTTGTTGCTGTTTTGTGCATTCCACTCGGCAGTATCAACTGCTCCTGCAAAATCGCCGGAGTTGAGTATCTTGAATAAAAGTTTGTCACCTTCCTCGCCATATTTGCCCATCAGCGTGGAAAGATTTTCAATGGCAGGCGTCTCAATTTGCCTAAACCCAAAAAGTTGGAATACACGTTTAATGGTGCCGAAAATGTAATTGCGTTTGGCCATCTCTTCCGGCGAAAAATCACGTGTTCCTTTGGGTATGGAGGGTTGTTGCATAGAAGTAAATTTTTAGTGCAAAGTTAAGGAAAAACGGGTAGCTCTGCAATGATATTTATCAGGCGTTTATTTGAAAGAAAAACAATGACATGACTCTGTTTTTTCAAGAAAATGTTCGATGATGTTAGTTTGAGCTTTAAGCCTTGTTTGGAAACGAAAATAACACTATATTTGCAGTCTCAAAAAAGATAATCAACGATTCATAAATAATAAGGAGGAAATACCATAGCTATTCAAAAGTTCATGAAGAACGACAGACTAAAAGAATTACATCGAATTAATGAGCGTATTCGAGAAAAAGAAGTGCGCTTAGTAGGCGAGAATGTTGAAATAGGAATCTATCCGATAGAAGAAGCTTTGAAAAAAGCTGATATATTAGGACTTGATTTGGTCGAAATATCACCCAATGCTGTTCCTCCTGTTTGCCGAATCACTGATTATCAGAAATTTCTCTATCAGCAGAAAAAACGAGAAAAAGAGATGAAGTTGAAAGCCGCGAAAGTGGTTTTGAAAGAGATTCGTTTTGGTCCGCAAACAGACGAGCATGATTATAACTTCAAACTGAAACATGCACAAGAATTTTTGAAAGATGGCAATAAGGTGAAAGCATATGTCTTCTTCAAAGGCCGTTCTATTTTATTCAAGGAACAAGGTGAAGTCTTGTTGCTGCGTTTTGCAAACGATTTGGAAGATTATGCTAAAGTAGATTCATTGCCTACACTCGAAGGTAAGCGTATGATTATCATGCTTTCTCCTAAAAAAGTTAAGTGACGCGTGCAGTGTCGCTTTTTTGTGCATCAAAAAATTATGTCCCAATTATTGAATCCATTTAATAGAAAACAACATGCCAAAAATGAAAACTAATTCCGGTGCAAAAAAAAGGTTTACCCTTACCGGAACAGGTAAAATCAAACGTAAACATGCCTTCAAAAGTCATATCTTGACGAAGAAGACCACCAAACAAAAACGTAATTTGACTCACAGCGGACTCGTCAGTGCTCCTGATATGAACAATGTGAAGAATATGTTGCGTTTACAGTAATCATGTTTCACGCTGTCAATTTATTTTTTTAACCGAATGTTTAGCCTGAAGATCGCATGTAATGCGACGCTACCATTCACAACTTATTAAACTATGCCCAGATCAGTAAATCATGTCGCTTCGAGAGCGCGACGCAAGAAGGTATTAAAATTAACCCGCGGCTACTTTGGCGCTCGCAGAAATGTATGGACCGTTGCCAAGAACACGTGGGAAAAAGGGTTGCAATATGCTTACCGCGACCGCAAAAACAAAAAACGCAGTTTCAGAGGATTATGGATTCAACGTATTAATGCTGCAGCTCGTATAGAAGGATTATCCTATTCGAAATTAATGGGCGCTTTGCATAAAGCGGGTATTGTGATGAATCGAAAAGTATTAGCTGACCTTGCCATGAATCATCCGGAAGCTTTCAAAGCAATCGTTGATAAAGCCAAAAACGCATAATTCACTTATTATGAATAATTGGGGAGGCCGACTCATTCGTTGAGGCGGCTTTTTTGCATCTGCCATTTCGCTTTGGCATACACTTTTTTTGGTACAAAAATGAAACGAGCATGTATAAACAATTCGCCAATGACGATGAATGAGTAAGCGAGTTCCATATGTCCATAGTGAAAAAAATAAAACAAATTCATATGAAACGAGCCATAAAATGACTTATACTCAAGGAAATGATTATTTTGGCGAGTTCCATACATCCTTGATGTTAGAAAATAAAATACACGTATGAAATACTTTACGCATACCCTTTCAAATGGACTTCGTATGGTCCATTTGCCTGATAACAGCCCCGTTTCGTATTGTGGTTTCGCTGTGAATGTGGGAACGCGCGATGAGACGCCATCTCAACATGGCATGGCTCATTTTGTGGAACATTTGCTTTTCAAAGGCACACGTCGCCGCAAAGCATGGCATATCCTTAATAGTATGGAGACTGAAGGGGGTGAACTCAATGCTTATACTACAAAAGAAGAAACCTTCGTGTATGCTGTTTTTTTGGAAACGGCTCTCGAAAAAGCAATTGATTTAATGTCCGACATGGTTACAAATTCAACCTTTCCCCCAAAAGAAATTGCTAAAGAGTCCGAAATCATTATGGACGAAATTGAGTCATATAATGATTCTCCTTCGGAACTTATCTTTGACGATATAGAGCAACTGCTTTTTGAAAAATATCCGATTGGACGTAATATTTTGGGGACACCTGAAACTATAGCTGGTTTTACACAGTCTGACTTGCTTAATTTCCATGCTGAACATTATTGCAGCGATCGAATGCTTTTTTTCTCGCTTGGGAAAACGGATTTTCAGAAATTAGTGCGTTTAGGCGAAAAATACCTGACTTCTATTCCTGCTTCGTCGCAACGTTATCAGCGTGAAATTCCACAATTGTATTTGCCAAAGCAGCATGTTGCACATAAGGAGACGCATCAGGCCCATTACATCCTTGGTAATCGTGCATATTCATTGTCGCATCCAAATCGATTACCTTTTTATCTATTGAATAATATTTTAGGTGGTCCCGGCATGAATAGTTTGCTGAATCTCTCATTACGTGAGCGGAGCGGATTAGCCTATAATGTTGAATCAAATTATTCTCCTTATACGGATACCGGCACATTTACTATTTATTACGGTACTGACCCGAAAAACCATGATAAATGCAAGGCTTTGGTACATAAAGAATTAGATAAATTGAAAGAAAACCCATTGTCAGAAAGGCAATTGGGGAAAGCAAAGC
Organism: Paludibacter sp.; assembly: GCA_027364655.1. Classification (GTDB taxonomy): domain Bacteria; phylum Bacteroidota; class Bacteroidia; order Bacteroidales; family Paludibacteraceae; genus Microbacter. The sequence continues at coordinate 13,698 of DAHXOX010000033.1, forward strand.
ATCAATTGTTGGGTCAATTAGCCATTGCGGTAGAAAATAAAGAAAGCATGGCGCTCGGTTTTGGCAGAAGTATGTTACAAATGGGTGCTTTCGAAGGCATAGATGACATTATGTCAAGTTTGCAACAAATTTCTCCTGTCGACTTGCAGTCTATTGCTCAAGAAGTTTTTGATGAGATTCAACTCTCTTCATTACTCTATCTTGAATAATGCCCTCTTATTTTGAAATCATGGTTATTATTAAGGGAATAATATGTTGTGTGGCACTGTTTTTGCAGTGTAGTAGTAGGCCATGTAGTAACAACTTTTAGGAAGATAGAATTGGAAATGGCTTGAAAAATGACTATCTTTGCATGCTTATTTTTGTCAATATAACATATGAGACAACTAAAAATTACCAAATCAATTACTAATCGCGAAAGTGCGTCGCTCGATAAATATTTGCAAGAAATTGGTCGAGAAGAATTGATCACGGTTGAAGAAGAAGTTGATTTAGCACAGCGTATCCGTAGAGGAGACCGTCGAGCATTAGAAAAACTTACACGAGCTAACTTGCGTTTTGTCGTTTCTGTGGCAAAGCAATACCAAAATCAAGGACTTAGTTTGCCTGATTTGATTAACGAAGGGAATCTTGGTTTAATTAAAGCAGCTGAGAAATTTGATGAAACGCGTGGATTCAAATTCATATCGTATGCGGTGTGGTGGATTCGTCAATCGATTCTGCAAGCTTTGGCCGAACAATCGCGTATTGTACGTTTGCCTCTGAATCAGGTAGGTTCGTTGAACAAAATCAATAAAGCATTCTCCAAATTTGAACAAGAAAACGAACGACGTCCGTCTGCTGAAGAATTAGCCGATAAATTGGATATTCCTGTCGAAAAGATTGCTGAAACACTTAAAGTGTCAGGACGTCATATTTCTGTCGATGCGCCTTTTGTTGAAGGAGAAGATAACAGTTTGCTTGATGTACTGATCAATGAGGATGCACCTCATGCCGATCGCGGCTTAATCAACGAATCTTTATCGTTGGAAATTGATCGTGCGCTCTCAACGTTGAGTGAGCGTGAAGGTGAAATTATCAAGATGTTTTTTGGTATTGGACGTGCAGAAATGACGTTGGAGGAGATTGGTGATGAATTTGGCCTGACTCGCGAACGCGTTCGTCAAATCAAAGAAAAAGCCATTCGCCGATTACGTGCCAACTCACGCAACAAGCTTTTAAAAAGTTTCTTAGGCTGATTTTGTTCCTATAAAATCTTTTAATAACGGTTTCATCCCATTGAATGAGGCCGTTTTTTTTAGCCTAATAAATAGATGGTGAGCGCCATGATGATCATTCCGCTTAATAAACCAATTTTTGCCAACGTATGTTTGCCATAACATTCGGCTGATGGAAGTAATTCAATAAGCGATATATAAACCATTGTGCCTGAGACAGCTCCTAAAACAATGGCTTGCAAAAGTGGTGTCCACGATGGCAACAAAAATATCCATGCCAGAAGTGCTCCAAGCGGTGATGCCATTCCGGTGAGGATGGCTACCAAGAATGCTTTGCCTCGTTTACCGGTAGCTTGATAAATTGGCGCAGAGATTGAAATGCCAATAGGAATATTATGAAGTATGATTGCGATGACAATTGGAATTGCAAGGTTAATATGCGAAATCCCTACGGTAAAAATGGCGATTCCCTCGGGAATATTATGCAACGATACCGCAACGGCAATCATCATTCCTACTCTTTTCAGATGTGACAGCGAAGCCGGATCATTTGACCTATGTATGTGTGTGTCTGTTTCGTCGGGTGTGTGGTCATGATGCGGAGCAGCCCAATCGAGTAATAGCATGATGCTAATCCCGGCAAAAAAGGTGATCATCATCCAGAGGAACGCATTGCCTGTATGTATATTTTCGGTAAATAAAGCCTGGCTTTCGGGAAAAATATCGACAAAAGAGACAAATAATAAAACGCCGGCAGCCAATCCTAACGAAAAAGAGAGAAACGAACGGTTTGAGCGATGTGTGAAGAAAGTAAGCCAGCTTCCGATGCCAGTGGATAATCCGGCTATCAGAGTCAAAGAAAATGCGATGATGATTGAAGACGAAACCATGTATGAAAACGAGTTGATGTCTTACAAAGATACAATTTATTCTTCAAGAATTAAAAAGAGCCTTCTTCTTGCATTCATTTTCAGTGAAGCATGAGTTCCATGTCTAAATAATGACTATATTTGTTCACTAAAATTCTAAAGATTTAAATTTGTTGTAAATCAAATAGATAGCTTGCCACTATGGTTAATATTCGAGAAGCCGTCACCCGCAGCGAACTGAAAAAATTTATCTTATTCCCTTTTACCCTTTACAAAAACGACAAAAATTGGGTTCCTCCTCTCATCATGGACGAGTGGAGCACGTTTGACAGAAAAAAAAATCCTTCTTTTGCACATTGTGAAGCAGCCTATTTTTTGGCTTACAAAGATGGAGTAGTGGTTGGTCGTGTTGCTGCCATCATCAATCATAAGGCTAACGAACGTTGGAATGATAAAAGAACCCGTTTTGGATGGATTGCTTTTGTCGATGATGAAGAAGTCTCAGGGAAACTCTTAGATGCAGCCGAAGCTTGGGGCGAAGCAAAAGGTATGAAAGGAATTCATGGCCCACTGGGTTTTACTGATCTTGATCCTGAAGGTATGTTGGTGGAAGGATTTGACCATTTACCAACTATTACAAGCGCATATAATTATGCCTATTTTCCCCGTCATTTGGAAAAACATGGATTCACGAAAGCTATTGATTGGGTGCAATATAAATTTCAATCTTCGCTCCCTGTTCCTGAAAAAGTAGCGCGAGTCAATCAATTGATTGCCGATAAATATCATGTGCGAACATTGGTGATGTCTTCGAAAAAACAATTGCGTAACTATTTAGCCAGCTTTTTTCAGACGTTAAATATCTCGTTCCGCGATTTGTATGGATTTACAGAACTTTCTTCGAAGCAAATTGACTATTACATAAATCATTATTTTGGATTTGCCCGTCCAGAGTTAATCTGTTTTGTAGTGGATGAGAAGGATGAAGTGATTGGTTTTGGAGTGAGTTTTCCTTCATTGACGAAAGCATTTCAGAAAGCAAACGGAAAATTATTTCCATTTGGTTTTATCCATATATTGAAGGCATTGCATCGCTATGATACTGTAGATTTTTATTTAACGGGCGTGCATCCCGACTGGCATCGGAAAGGCATTCATTCGCTCTATCATGTGGCAATGAACGAAGTGTATATTAAGCGCAACATCCATACAGCCTTTTCAGCCGGTCAATTAGAAACCAATCACAATGCTTTGGGTATCTGGGATAATTATGAAAAAGAGCCTTGGTTTCGAACGCGTTGTTATATTAGAAATTAGCAAAACAAAATATTGCTTGATTGTTGGTATAAGGAGATGTTGAATTAAACACGTACATTTTATTTTGCTCCGTTTCAAAAAAAAAAATGGATGCTCCGATTTGTCTAACAAACAAGTCGGCATAATAAGCATTTGATGAAGCATTCTATCAAAATTTACCCGATTGAACTGATCTCTTTTATGTGGATATTCATTACGGGATTGTTTATCATCGTTTTTCCATACTCAGTTATTCATACCACGGAAGCTCATTTATTACGAGAAAGGGCCTTTATCTTAGCTAGTTTTGGTGCGTTAATCTATCTGCATAGAAGAACCCGATGGGATTTTATTCGTTATTTTAGACAGTTGATTCCAATTGTCATGATCATTTATTGGTATCCGGAAACTTACTATTATAATCAGGCTTTCTTTAAAAATATTGACCCATTTCTGATTTCAGCCGACCAGTGGTTGTGTGGTTTTCAACCAAGCACCATGTTTTCTTATTGGATTACAGCCCCTTGGTTTAGTGAATTGATGAACTTTTCGTACGTTTCATTTTATTTTGTACTTATTTTTATCCATTTCTATTTCTTAATCGTCAATCAGAAAAAGGCGTTTTTTACAGCTTTTGTCCTATTGAACTCATTTTTGCTATTCTACGCTTTTTATATTATCTTGCCGGCCGAAGGACCTCAGTTTTTTGTCTGTCACAATCCTGCAACGGCATTGCCTATGACCGGCCCGATGCGTCGTTTGGTGTTGTTTTTTCATTCGTTAGGCGAAGTGCCTAATGGAGCGTTTCCCAGCTCGCATGTTGGTATTATGATGACGTATATGCTTTTGTTGTGGTTTCATGCGCGTAAAGTGTTTGTGTGGCTGTTGCCCTTTTCTCTCTTGTTAGCGATGTCCACTGTTTACATAAAGGCTCATTATTTGGTGGATGTTATTGCAGGAGCTGCTTTTGCCTTTCCTTTCTATTTTTATAGTGTTTGGTTATGGAATAAACTTAACGAGTGGCTTCATCCCGTGCGAAAATAAATTGCTTAATAAAGCGATTGTATGGAAAAAATGATAGAAGAGAAATTGATGGACGATTTAAAGAACCCCCAGCGGCGAAGCAGGGCGTTCGGTCAACTCGTGAAAGAATATCAACAACCTATCTATTGGCATATCCGTAAAATGGTACTTTCTCACGACGATGCTAACGACATTCTTCAAAATACTTTTTTGAAAGCATGGTCTGCATTAGATACTTTTCGTGGTGAATCAAAACTTTCTACCTGGCTGTTCCGCATAGCTGTGAACGAATCCTTGACTTTCTTGACAAGTCAACGGGAGAAATTCAATGTGTCGATTGATGAGCTGCAAGAAAATCTATCTCAAAGTCTCGAAGCGGATGCTTATTTTTCCGGCGATGAAGTGCAGTTGCAATTTCAAAAGGCGATCCTGACGTTACCCGAGAAACAGCGATTGGTGTTTAATATGAAATATTTCGACAATTTGAAATACGAAGAGATGGAAGAAATTTTGGGAACGTCTGTTGGTGCCTTAAAAGCTTCTTACCATCATGCTGTAAAAAAAATCGAACAATTTTTGTTGCGTGAAATTTAAACCTTTGGCTTTCTATTCCGTCAAAAAAACGACTAAAGATATACGATCATGGACTTAAATAACTATTTTGACAAAAGCAATCCATTTACTGTGCCTGAAAATTATTTTCAAGATTTTCAAGCTAAGATGGAAAGGATGACGCGACCGGTCACATTTCCATGGTATAGGCAAGTGCGGTCATGGGCTGCCATTGCTGCAGCCGTGGCAGGAATTGTCATTGGTACTCATTTTATGTTTCCAACTCAGCCTGCTGTCCAGCCATTGACAGAGGAAGAAAACTATGTACTTAGCCAGGTGGATGAACCTGCTTTAGCCGATTATCTCGCAAGCATGGATCAATCAACTACTTCATCTTCTTCACAAGAAACGAAATGATCGTTACGTTCTATGGTATGGTAGATAGATTGTGAGCTATAGATGTATCGACTAAATGAAAAATAAAAATAACATGAAACGGATCTTACTTTTTACCGGAATGCTGATATTATTTACGGGTTTACAAGCTCAGGAAAGACCGAATAATCATCAGCAAATGTTGAATCAAATACGACAAAAAAAAGTAGCATTCATTCAACAACGATTGAATTTGACTCCTGAACAAGCTAAGCAGTTTTGGCCTGTATATTATGAGTATGAGCAAAAACGCTGGGATATTATGAAAGCTTCGCGTGAAAATTTCAGACGCAACAATGGGAAGAAAGGCCAAACTGCTAATTATGAACAGATGACTGACAACATGATCAATTTTGATTTGATGCGTGCGCAGTTGGCAAAAACCTATTACGAACAATTCAAGAGGATTCTGCCACCCCAAACGTTATTTCAATATTATGTGGCCGATAGAGATTTTAAAGAGTGGCTTTTACAGGATATAAAACGTAAAGCAGAGGAGCATTCTCATCGATAACATCGATAACAAGGATAATTATCTGGGCAGGGTTATTGAAAGAATAATTTGGTAAAAAGAAGGATTCGGTATGCACTATAAAGCGGTTTTTCATGTGGATCAAAAGGATGAGCAGGTCTTTAACCTGGCCATCAATAATGTCATCAATCTCTTGAGTGTCATTCACGGTCAGGAACATGACTTGATTGTGCTGCTCAACGGCCCTGCGGTGGCATTAATGACTAAAGATGCAGTTGTCCCCTTTTTGGAGAGGATTCAGGGATTAATGTCTCAGGGTGTCCGTTTTCAGGTTTGTAACATTGCCCTGAAAAGTTTTGGGATCAGCTGCGAGAACTTAACACCCGAATGTCAGGTTATTCCGGCAGGAGTTGTCGGGTTGATTGATCTACAGAATCAGGGATTTGCCTATATCAAACCATAGTGGGTGCTTACCGTTTGCGCTGGTAGGTGATCAGGATATGTTCGTAATGGTAAAAGGAAAATTCAAAGCAAAAGCCTCCCAATGTGGAGGCATTTTTTTGTCCGAAACTGACTTTTTGTCATAATTATGCTTGCAATAAGGTGCACGAAAGAGCTACTTCTGCCAAAAAAATCGTTTTGCAGGGTGAAGTGAAGATTGGCACATTCTTTGTTGAATAATCAACGTTCCCGTTTATAAAGGAACAAAGAACACGAATATTCACTCACAATATTTATATAAAACTATGGGAAAAATTATTGGAATCGACTTAGGAACCACCAACTCATGTGTGGCTGTGATGGAAGGGAACGAACCGGTTGTAATTGCCAACAGTGAAGGGAAACGTACTACGCCTTCTATAGTGGCTTTTATTGACGGAGGCGAACGTAAAGTGGGAGATCCTGCTAAACGTCAAGCAATCACAAATTCACAAAAAACCATCTTCTCGATCAAGCGTTTCATGGGCGAAACGTACGATCAAGTGACGAAAGAAATTAATCGCGTATCTTATAAAGTGGTGCGTGGTGAAAATAATACACCGCGTGTCGACATTGATGGTCGCTTTTATACGCCGCAAGAAATTTCAGCCATGATTCTTCAGAAAATGAAGAAAACGGCAGAAGATTATTTAGGGCAAGAAGTAACCGATGCTGTTATTACTGTCCCTGCTTATTTTAGCGATGCTCAACGTCAGGCTACGAAAGAAGCCGGCGAAATTGCCGGACTCAATGTTCGTCGTATTGTCAACGAACCTACGGCTGCTTCGTTAGCTTATGGATTGGATAAAGTGCACAAAGACATGAAAATAGCCGTCTTCGATTTGGGTGGTGGAACGTTCGATATCTCTATCCTCGAATTGGGTGATGGCGTGTTTGAAGTAAAATCGACTAATGGCGATACGCACTTAGGTGGTGATGACTTCGACCACGTCATTATTGATTGGTTGGCACAAGAATTTTTGAACGATGAAGGCATTGACTTGCGTAAAGACCCAATGGCATTGCAACGATTGAAAGAAGCTGCCGAAAAAGCCAAGATAGAATTGTCAAGTTCTACATCGACGGAAATTAATTTGCCGTATATCATGCCGGTAAACGGGATTCCAAAACACTTGGTAAAAACGCTGACGCGTGCTAAATTTGAGCAATTGGCTGATTCATTGATACAAGCTACGATGGAGCCTTGTCGCAAAGCTTTGGCTGATGCCGGAATGAAGATTTCCGATATTGACGAAGTGATTCTGGTAGGTGGTTCAACTCGTATTCCGGCTATTCAAACCCTGGTTGAAAAATTCTTTGGTAAAGCTCCTTCAAAAGGAGTAAATCCTGACGAAGTTGTCGCTGTAGGTGCTGCCATTCAAGGTGCTGTGTTAGCCGGCGATGTGAAGGATGTGTTATTGCTCGATGTTACCCCACTTTCATTGGGTATCGAAACCTATGGTGGAGTAATGACCAAGTTAATTGAGTCCAATACGACGATCCCAACCAAGAAGTCCGAAATATTCAGTACGGCTGCCGATAATCAGCCTTCTGTAGAGATTCGTGTGTTGCAAGGTGAACGTCCAATGGCGCGTGACAACAAACAAATCGGTGTTTTCCACTTAGATGGAATTCCTGCTGCTCCTCGTGGTGTGCCTCAAATTGAAGTTGCTTTCGATATTGATGCCAACGGCATTTTGAAAGTATCGGCTAAAGATAAAGCTACCGGTAAAGAACAGAGCATTCGTATCGAAGCGTCGAGTGGATTAACCGATGCTGAGATTAAACGTATGAAAGAAGAAGCTGCAGTGAATGCAGAAGCTGATCAACGCGAAAAAGAAAGAGTTGACAAACTCAATCATGCCGATAGTTTGATTTTTAATACTGAAAAACAATTGGCAGACCTTGGCGATAAATTCCCCGCCGATAAGAAAGCTCCGATTGAAGCTGCTTTGAGCAAATTGAAAGAAGCTCATAAATCGCAAGATTTAGCTGGCATTGATGCTGCTTCTAAAGAATTGGAAGGTGTGCTTCATGCTGCAAGTCAGGAAATGTACAATGCGCAAGCCGGTGGAGCTCAAGGTGCTCAACAAGGCGATTACCAACAACAATCAGCAGGCAGCGATACTTCGAATGGAAGTAAGGACAATGTTACCGATGTTGATTACGAAGAAGTAAAGTAATTGCTCTAAACGAGCAATAAGAAAAAATGAAAAAACCGCTGTAAGTGTAGGCAATAGACAACAAACTACATGTAAGGTGTAATGTAGAAAGTGTAAGAAATCCTTCAATCAGTTATTCAGTTATTCAGTTATTGCTGTCATTTTGCAATGAGATAAAGATGAGCTTGTTTAACCAATAAAAAAGGAGGTAATTATGGCACTGATTAAGAAAGATGAATTAGTTCCTGCTTGGTCGAATTTCTTCAACGATTTTTTCAATCGCGATGTGTTCGATTGGTCATTACGTCATTTCTCGGGTCCTAATTCAACGTTACCATCGATTAATGTGAAAGAGACACCCGATGATTTTGAAGTTGAAATGGCGGCGCCGGGTATGGAGAAAGAAGATTTTAAAATTGAATTGAACAACGACATGTTGACAATCTCTTCCGAAAAGAAGCAAGAGACTACCACCGAAGAGAAGGGTCAATATACCCGTCGCGAGTTTAGTTATCAATCGTTCAGCCGCTCTTTGGCGCTTCCTGTAAGCGCTGATAGCGAGAAGATTTCCGCTAAGTATGATAACGGGCTTTTGAAGGTGGTGATTGCAAAGAAAGAAGACGGGAAACCAAAACCCACTAAACAAATCCCGATTGAATAACCCTGTTGTCCTCAAAAAGCTGTTTCCTTCAATGATAGGGAAACAGCTTTTTGTGTTTTATTTCAAAGCATGTAGGGATCGCATTAAATTGTTGTGTGGAAGTTTTTTAAGCTTAGATATTTGAGAGTCTGAACAAGAAAAATGGGATGTCTGTGACTCCTCTTTGAGTTGCTCTAAAAGCTTTAATTTTAGCATTGAATGATTCAGCTGAAGCATTAGTACTTCGATGATCGAAGAAGTTTAAGATTTCTCTATAATGCTCATATATTGTAGCTGATATTGTATTAAAGGATTTGAATCCGGAGTCAGAGATGTCATTGAACCATCGAGCCATTTTGGTATAATCCCAGACCACCACGACCTATCGCTAATAATCAGTCGTTAAGCAGATATACTTAGTAAACACAAAATCATTACTTTTGCAGTCATGGGATAACTACTTTTACCGATCTTTCCGTACGACACCCCAATGATTACCCTTACACTTGGTGTTCGAGAACAAAATGATACTGTATATTATCTGCATGGCGGGATGCCGATATTTTCGCACGCCAAGAGAGCATTAAAAAAGTTTCGTTACATAACATCCAACCTGATATTACAAGGTTTATGTTCAAATCAGGACATAGGGGATACGGTTCATGTATCGACTGATAGTGTACGGCGGTGGAAGCGATTACTTAGTGAACAAGGCAAGCAAGCCTTTTTTATCGACGAAACTTGTCACGGTTGGAGTCATAAACTTTTACCGGATGTGTTAGTTCGCATACAAGGCAAGTTAGATAAAGGACAAAGCGTCAACTCTATTGCCAAGGAAGAGCACCTTTCGGAAGGAAGCATTCGGGCTTCCATAAAACTTGGGCGTTTAAAAAAACGTTTCTCCGGAAGTAACTTCCCCCACAACCCGCAGCCAAAGAAGTACTCAAGATGCTCAAGTATCTGATAGTATTTGAATTGCAGCCACCCGACTTGAAGAACGAGACTTGGCAGTGACAGGTATTCTGGGGTACCCAAGTGTATTCGAGCCACATGAAAGCGTTCTCAACGCAGGCGTTTTATTTTCCATTCCTTCATTAATAGCACAAGGACTCAACCATTTTTTCAAGATATTAAATTCTTTACCTGCCGGATTCTACGGCTTGCGCCACATTGTGCTCATACTCTGTTTTATGGCACTTTGCAGGATTAAGAACCCTGAGCAGCTAAAGAAAAGTGCAACCGGAGAGTTTGGCAAACTGCTTGGTTTGGATCGTATTCCGGAGGTAAAATACTTCAGAATGAAACTAAAGCAAATAATCGACCAATCAAGAACGGATGCCTTGCACACGACACTTTTTCAAGATTGGGTGGAAACGCCCACGGAGGTATTTTTTATGATTATCAGCAATTAACATACTCTCGATATTTTTCTTATCTTTACCGCAACAAATCAACAACCATATGAAACGAGCATGTAAACTACCTACACCCAAGAGGATGAGAATGGTTGACATGTGAGTTCCATATGACCTTTAAAAAACAAATCATTTTCAAATGAATAATAATCCAAATAAAACATTCAATATATAATGACAAAAGAACAAGAACGGGAAGAACTTCACCGTACCATTTGGCAAATAGCAAACGATTTACGAGGCAGTGTTGACGGTTGGGATTTTAAATCCTATGTACTGGGCATGTTATTCTACAGGTTTATTTCTGAAAACCTTACCTCATATATCAATAAAGAAGAACAGCGTACAGGCAACAAAAATTTTGATTACACCAAAATTTCCGATAAAGATGCTGAATTTGGAAGAGCCGATACTGTAAAAGAAAAAGGCTTTTATATTTTGCCTTCGGAACTATTTGTGAATGTATGGTACAAAGCCAAGAATGATGCCAATCTCAATGAAACATTGAGCAATGTTTTCAAGAATATAGAAAACTCAGCCAAAGGCACCGACAGCGAAGATGATTTGCGGGGCTTGTTTGACGATATTGATGTAAACAGTAACAAGCTGGGGGCTACTGTACAAAAACGAAATGAAACTTTAGTCAAAATTATAGACTCAATTGGGGGCTTGGAGTTGGGCGATTATCAGGACAACACCAACGACCTCTTTGGCGATGCTTACGAGTTTTTAATGACCATGTACGCCAGCAATGCAGGTAAATCGGGAGGTGAATTTTTTACCCCTCAAGAGGTTTCCGAATTACTTGCCGAAATAACGGTTGTAGGTAAAAAACAAGTTAATAAAGTTTACGACCCTGCCTGTGGTTCTGGTTCAATGTTGTTAAAATTTGCAAAAGTATTAGGTAAAGAAAATGTTCGGCAGGGCTTTTATGGTCAGGAAATCAATATTACCACCTACAACCTTTGCCGTATCAACATGTTCTTGCACGATATTAATTACGAAAAGTTTGATATTGCCCACGGCGACACGCTTACCGAACCCAAACATTGGGACGATGAGCCTTTCGATTGTATTATCTCAAATCCTCCCTATTCAATAAAATGGGAAGGTGATGCAAACCCGCTTTTGATTAACGACCCTCGTTTTTCGCCTGCCGGAGTGCTTGCTCCAAAGAGTAAAGCCGACCTCGCATTTACAATGCACATGCTTTCGTGGCTCTCTACTTCCGGTACGGCAGCCATTGTTGAGTTTCCCGGTGTGTTGTATCGCAGCGGTGCAGAACAGAAAATCCGCAAATATTTGATTGATAACAACTATGTTGATACTGTAATCCAGTTACCGCCCGATTTATTTTTTGGAACGGGCATTGCAACTTGCGTTATTGTACTCAAAAAGAGCAAAAAGGACAATGCCACACTGTTTATTGATGCCTCTGCCGAGTTTGTGCGTGGTGGCAACAAAAACAAGCTTACCGAGCCAAACCGAAAAAAGATACTCAATGCCTTTGTTGAGCGTAAAGACATTGCCCATTTTGCCCGACTTGTACCAAATAGCGACATAGCCGAAAACGACTACAATATTGCTGTTAGTAGCTATGTGGAGCAGGAAAACACAACCGAGGAAGTGAATATTGAAAAACTTAACGCCCATATTGCCGAAATTGTAATACGCCAAAATAAGCTTCGCACGGCTATTGATGCAATTGTAGCAGACTTGGAAGGAGTTTCGGCATGAGAAAAATTTTGAGCATAATGGCAACCTGTCGGAAATTCCGACAAGTTCAGGTTGTTCGGAATTTCCGAACAACCACTAATGTTTTGCAATCCGCCACGCAGTGCGCGACCAATTCAGTTGTTCGGAAATTCCGAACAACTGCCTTACAATTCGCTGGCTTGAAAACAATATTGCAGACCATTTTCGTAACCTCACGAAAATGGTCGAATTAAACACTAATCTCTAAAAATCATGGCAAAAACGACCAATATAACGGTAAAAGAAGTGTCGGTTCGTACCTTGAAAGTAAACGGTACAGATTATATAAGCATAACCGACATTGCCAAGCAAAAAAATCCGATTGAACCGAAAGATGTAGTAAAAAACTGGATGCGGTTAAAAAATACATTAGAATATTTAGGACTTTGGGAGCTACTAAACAATCCTGCTTTTAAAGGGGTCGAATTCGACCCCCTTTTAAGAGATGCAGGAAGTAATGCTTTTACAATGAGTCCGACTCGATGGGTAGAACTTACCGGAGCAATTGGTTTAATTACGAAAAATGGGGCAGGTGGTGGTACTTACGCACAGCGGGATATTGCTTTTAAGTTTGCAAGTTGGGTGTCTGTTGAGTTTGAATTGTATTTAGTAAAAGAATTCCAACGCCTAAAAGAAGAAGAACAAAAACAAATTGGCTGGACTGCCAAACGCGAACTGGCTAAAATAAACTACCACATACATACCGATGCCATTAAGCAAAACCTTATTCCGGCTGAACTTACCAGGGAACAAATAAACTATGTGTATGCCAACGAAGCCGATGTACTGAATATGGCCATGTTTGGCATTACCGCCAAACAATGGCGCGATGCCAACCCCGACCTAAAAGGCAACATTCGCGACTATGCCACCATTAACGAACTCATTTGCCTCTCGAATATGGAAAACCTCAATGCCGTTTTTATTAACGAAAACATGCCACAAAGCCAGCGGCTGCTAAAGCTCAACCAAATTGCCATACAACAAATGAAAGTGTTGCAGGATGTGGAAA